>JBELHJ010000165.1:0-2512 GCA_042091495.1 Bacteroidota bacterium | reverse complement strand
AATCGGAGAATTGATTCACAGGAATCGGTTCTCCTTTTTTTATGTTTTAGATTTCCTTTACTAAAATCTGGATTGAGCCAAAAATTGCGTTCACTTTTGGGGTTCTAACTCAGTCGTTTGACTTGTCTTATCCCAATCCGGATGGAAAGACTAAATTTTGCAGTTTTTGTCTTTGTTTTAAATCCCAAGGAAGAATAAATTAATCATAGATCAAATGAGTGTTAAACAGGGTGCGGTAATGCGTGCCTTTTTTTGTTTTCTAGAAATTACGAGCTTTATCCCTTAAAAATTATTTAATAAAATAATATTCCAATATCAATCAATCAACTAGACCCGCTAGAAATAGTATAAACGCCGGTAAATAGTATTAGAAACGCTGAAACCGTGTTAAAATCGATTATTATACGGTTTTTGGTATATCCTTAGACATAAAAAACCTATTATAAATAGCGAAACTCTTCAAAAAAAGGAGATAAAAGAATCAAAGCGCAGATACCACAGTTCTAAACCCAGTATGCATACTACCCGTATCCGGTGTGGTTTTCATTCGCATAGAATTGCGATAGCCACTGCAATAGCTGTCGTGGCATAAAAAACTTCCGCCTCTACTAATACGCTTTAATGCATAAGGCTCATTGGAGTCATAGCTTGTCTCAGGCCCTTGTGGGTTGTGAGTGGTTTTGCCAGCTAAGGTTTTATAGTAGTCCTCGTGGTACAAGTCTGCGCACCATTCCCATACATTGCCTGCCATATCAAATAAACCGTAGTTATTTGCCTGGTAGCTTTGGACAGGTGCTGTGAAGTAAAAGCCATCACTCTGATCGTTTCTGTAAGGAAAAGATCCTTCCCACGTATTGGCTTTGGATGTTCCAGAGCGTAAGTCTTCATTGCCCCAAGCATAAACTGCATCTTTGAGTCCGCCTCTGCTGGCATATTCCCACTCGGCTTCAGTTGGTAATCGTTTACCTGCCCACACACAGTAGGCCACTGCATCAAACCAACTCACATGCACTACAGGATGATTTTCTTTTCCAACGATAGAGCTACCAGGGCCTTCAGGCTGCCTCCAATTGGCCCCTTTTCTCCATTGCCACCACTGACTTACATCTCGTAGTGATACAGGCTTGTCTGTAGCCACAAAAACCAGTGATGCTGGTGCCAATTGACTCGCATCGGGTTTTGGGGTTCCGGGTGGTAATTCTTTTTTGATTTCTTCCCAATCCACGGCTTTTTCAGCAGTGGTTACATAACCAGTCGCTTCTACAAAAGCAGCAAACTGCGCGTTTGTCACCTCATGAACATCCATCCAAAAGGAATCAATCACCACCTCATGCTTTGGATACTCATCTCGCCAAGCCTGGTCGTCATCTCCGCCCATAGAAAAAGTACCGCCTGGAATAAGTACCATCTCCTCTACATTCACAGCAAATTTCTCTTGCGATGTTGTGCTAACTGGTGAATTAAATCGACTTTGCGTAGGAGTGCAGATATGACCAGAATTTTGGGGTTGTTTAGGAGTTTGTTGGCAGGCAATAGCAATAAGTAAAATAAATATGTAACGGATATTCTTCATATTTAGTAAAAAATATAAACAATTAAGCCTTTATGATTTTTTTGGTTTCTTGCATACCATCGGCTTGGAGTGTTACAACATACAAGCCATGAGGTAATGAGGCCATATCTATGGCTGAATACCCAAGTTGCATATCCAATTTCCCCGATTTAATGAGTATACCATTCGTGTTGCATATGTCGTATTTTACTTGCGAGTTATTTGTGATTGGGTTAATAAATAGCTTGTCATAAACCGGATTGGGATAGGCGGCCCAAAAAGTTTCATTCTTGGTAGTATTGTTGCTTAGAGCATAACATGTTGAATCCACATAATGACTTGGCTTTATGATATCTTGGATTTTTTTACCAGAAAAACTTTCATTGTTGGTTTGATCGAAAAAAGCATTATCAACGACTGCATTTTCAGCACCTAAAAAGTCTTGCATCAGAGTGGCAAACACTTGTCTATAGTCGTGTTGAACTGTTTTGATCTGCCAATTGTTATTACTTGTGGCTTCAGTCAGATCTACATTTGTTCCTGAAACACCTCCCTGTACTGGTTTACCAAACACAAACATAGGGGCAATCTCACCATGATCTGTACCTAAGTTGCCATTTTGCTTTGCTTTGCGACCAAACTCAGAAAATGTTATGCCGATAATATCATCTCCAATAGAATCCGAGTTTACATCCTCAACAAATGCATCAACCGCTGTGGAAACTTTATTTAAAAGTTCAGCGTGACGACCATTGATATCCCCAGAACCCTGATTTTGAGCATTATGTGTATCAAACCCTCCAATAGTAACCATAAAAACTTTCGTTTCGATCCCACCTCTCATTAATCGTGCTACAGTTTTCAACTGATTTGCCAAATCTGTATCTGGGTAAGTTACCAAATTGTTAGATCCAGGTGCATTAAATGCATTTTGTATTGACTGAGAGTAAATATTTGCAC
>JBELHJ010000164.1:0-2589 GCA_042091495.1 Bacteroidota bacterium | reverse complement strand
CTATGAGTTCTTGGTTTTTGTCTGAAGTTTTACAAACGGGAATCCCTTCTTGCCCAAAAGAAATAAAGGATGCCAAGAAAAATAATAGGTAAATATGTTTCATAGTTAATTGAATTAGTTAATTAGTAATTTATTTTTTAATGATTTTTTTAATGATTTTTTGATTTGAATCGGTTGTCAATTCCAGAAAATAAATAGATGCTTTATAGTGACTCATGTTTACACCAAAAGACTTATTGGAAATGGTTTGCTCTAGAAGCAGTTGTCCAGAGATGTTAAATAATTTTAATTTTTTGAAAGCCTCAGCTGATTGAATTGACAATTCGTCTCGAACTGGGTTTGGGCCTAAATTAATTTTGATTAACTGAGCCATGTCAGAATCAAGAGCATTATAGTTTGTAAAACCAACATTGTCTAAATAAAAAATAGACTTATTAAATGTTGTGGAATGAAATCCTATTCTAATTGTTTCTTCCTCAAATGCAGACAAATCGTAAATATAATTTTGCCAGCTATTATAGGAGGGAGTGACGTTTTCATCTAAGATATTTCCTAATGGAGAATTAACAAAAAAAACAACTATAATCACACTTTCTGCAGAAGTTAGAGAACCATTTAGAGCATCAAAAGTAATACCATCATTAATTCCATCTATAATTTTTACAGGTGGGCTCATTAACAAATCATCGTGAGAGTCTGTTTCACTGTATATTATGTGATACATCCCTGAAATCGCAGAACCATCCTCAAATATGGTTTCTAATGTCCATGTATTGCTATCACCAGCGTTATAAACTTCCCAACAGCCATAGGTTTCATCGCTAAAATCGTCAAACCATTGCGTTTCTATTATTTCACAGGGCGTGTAAACGTTTTCAACAGCACTAGATGTACTGCCATTGCTGCAAGTTGCAGTTACCTTTACATAATAGTCTTGATTAGGCATGGCATTTGTGAAATTAAAAGGCGTATTAGAACTGTCATGAATCTCGCTATACAATAAGTTAGTTGGATCCTCTTCACCATAATAAATTTCCATTACATAGGAGGTGTTTTCATTAATTGGCCAGCCAATAATAAATGTTGATGTTGTTACATCTTCAATAATTAATTCAAATTCATCGCAGCTTGTTAAAACATATTTACTGGCAGTTGTTGTAATTCCATTATTACAAGTGGCAGTTACTTTAATAAAATATTCTTGATTAGGTATTGCCCCTGAGAAATAATAAGGCATATTAGAGCTGTCGTGATTTTCGTTATATAATAAATTACCAGTGGCTTCCTCACCTAGATATATTTGTAGTACATAGGAAGTGTTTTCAGTGTAGATGGGCCAGTCAATACTAAATGTTGAATCTGTTATATTGCTAATAACTAGATTAAATTCATTACAGCCTCCTATAGCTGAACTATTTATATAAGATGTCCTAAAATTTATTAAAGCATCTTTTGTAACAGCACTTTGGCCTGATGTAAATTCATTACGACAATTTGAATAATTCATGATGTTTTTTAGGTGGTCTTGGTGGGTACCATTACCAGTTTTAGTAGGTGAAATTTGTACGTTAAAATTGGGATCACAATCATTTTCATCAGTATTTTCACAATCACCACCTCCATATAAGCTTGGAATAGCTGATGCTCTAATGTGTGATGGGGTATCTGTTATACCATCATCGCCACATTGATAAACGAATTCTCCATCTACGATACTTGTATCCCCATCAAAGGTATGAAATAAGTTTAAGGCATGACCCATTTCATGAGCCCAGGTGGTACTTGTTTCATCTAGAACTTTACAAGTTAAAATCACTGTTCCATCAAAAGGATATCCATGTGCATTAGCATAGTAGGCATAACCTGCAATACCACCACCATCATAACAATTTTTCTCATTTATTTTGTAAACAAGCCATACATTGTAATAGAGTTTCCCATTCCAATATGAGTATTCTTTAAGAGAATTAATACTTTCATCACTGTTATAATCATCAAGTCCACCAACACCAACACCATTATCAATATAACTTTGTACGTCACTCATATCATACCTTACTATACCATTTGTAGGTGCTCCGTCTGGATCAAAAGAAGCCAATTCAAATTCAATTTCCATATCTACTCCGTCTCCGTCACCATTAGTCCCTTGAATTTTTCTCCAGTAGTTATTCAAGTATTGCACGCCATCAAACACCTGTTGATTAGAAAGATTTGATCCTTCGCCAACATCTTCACCAATATGCATAATATGCACCACCATAGGAATTTTGTAAACACCTTCTATAAGCTCTTGCTTTTGTGCATTTACAATTTGATTTTTCATTTGTTCAAAACTATAAATAGATTTAGAAGAGCGCTCCATGAGTTCAAGATTCTTTTCTGTTGTTCCACAAACTGATATCACTTGTTGGGCATGAATATGAAGGGTAACTAAAAAGACTAATAAATAAAAAGGTTTCATAGTTAATTAAATTAGTTTATGTAATTTACTGATAATTAATTACTTGGTATATTCAGTTTTAATTGACTTGTAATTTTTAGACCTTTTTTAAACAGGTTTTTGATTAAACTATTTCTTTCTTTTTA
>JBELHJ010000163.1:0-2596 GCA_042091495.1 Bacteroidota bacterium | reverse complement strand
CTTGAACCCTCCGTATTACCGCGGCTGCTGGCACGGAGTTAGCCGGTCCTTATTCGTATAGTACCGTCAGCTTTCCACACGTGGAAAGGTTTCTTCCTATATAAAAGCAGTTTACAACCCATAGGGCCGTCATCCTGCACGCGGCATGGCTGGATCAGACTTTCGTCCATTGTCCAATATTCCTTACTGCTGCCTCCCGTAGGAGTCTGGTCCGTGTCTCAGTACCAGTGTGGGGGATCATCCTCTCAGACCCCCTACTTATCGTAGTCTTGGTGAGCCGTTACCTCACCAACAAACTAATAAGCCGCATGCCCATCTATAACCACCGGAGTTTTAAGATACATACCATGCGGTATGTAAATATTATAGGGTATTAATCCGAATTTCTTCGGGCTATCCCCCAGTTATAGGTAGGTTGCATACGTGTTACGCACCCGTTCGCCGGTTTCTGTTCTGTGCAAGCACAAAACTTCTCCCTCGACTTGCATGTATTAGGCCTGCCGCTAGCGTTCATCCTGAGCCAGGATCAAACTCTTCATAGTAAAAATTTTGATCTGTTTCAAGAAGGTTTAAAAACTCAATTTCATTTTCGAGATTCCGCTATTTCTACATCACTTCAAAGAACTTAATTTATCTAATTTTAATTGATAAAATTCTACTTTATTTTTAAAGGACTGCAAAGCTAATTTCAATAATTAAACCCACAAGTTATTTGTTGGTTTTATTTTTAACTTTTTTAGTCTTTAAAAGCTTAAAAGAACATACTCTTTATCTAAGCGGCTGCAAATCTACGCATTGAAATTTAACAACCAAGCTTTTATTTTTTTATTTCTTTTAAACCCGTTTTAGCTTTTAAAGAACATACCTTTCTGCTAAAGCGGCTGCAAAATTAATTATAAATAAATATCTCACAATAGTCTAAAACAAAAAATTTTAGATATATAAGCAAATTTTTTGTAACCTTCTGATTACTAGTATATATATTTTTAATGTTTGAAATGCCTTACACCTGTCATTGCCATAGATAATCCCAATTCGTTAGCTTTTTCTATTGATAAACTATCTTTAATACTTCCGCCTGGCTGAATTACATGCTGAATACCGGCTTCTGCTGCAATCTCTATACAATCAGGAAATGGAAAGAATGCATCTGACGCCATAATTGATCCTTTTAAATCTATGTTAAATGCATTTGCTTTTGCTATTGCTTGTTTTAAAGCATCTACTCTAGAAGTCTGTCCAGTTCCACTTGATAATAGCCTACCATCTTTTACTAGAATAATAGCATTTGATTTGGTGTTTTTGACAATCTTATCCGCAAGTAATAAATCTTTGACTTCTTGTTTACTTGGTTTTTTGATTGTTGGATAAGTTAATTTTGATTCATTTACATTCAATATATCTCTTTCTTGGACTAATTCACCATTTAAACATGACCTAACTATATCTTGTTTATATTCCATCTTACTCCATTCCAGTATAATTCGTTTAGATTTTTTAGTTAATACTTCTAAAGCTTCTTTTGTGAATGACGGAGCTATACATACTTCATAGAATAGTTCATCTATTTTTTCGGCAGTTTCTAAATCAATTTGACGATCTGTTATTAAAATTCCGCCAAATGCCGAAACTGGATCAGATGCTAGAGCATCTTTAAATGCATCAAAAACGGTTTTTCGTGTTGCACAACCACATGCGTTGTTATGTTTAAGAATTGCGAAAGTCGATGACTCATTATCACTTACATCAGTAATTAAAGACACCGCTGCATCAATATCTAAGAGGTTGTTATACGATAATTCTTTCCCATTTAGTTTTTTGAATAACCCTTCTATGTCTCCATCGAAATATGCTTCTTGGTGTGGATTTTCTCCATATCGCAATGTAACTCTTTGTTTATTTTGGAAATAACCAGAGATGGCTTTATCATAGTTCATTGTAATGCCGAATGCTTCTGCAGCTAATTTTTTTCGGTATTCAATTGTTGGTGAGCCGTTAGTGTTTAAATAGTGGTTTGTAAAATCATCATATTGCTTTTTAGTGCTAATTATAGATGTGAATTTATAATTTTTTGCTGCTGCCCTTATTAAGGAAATCCCACCTATATCTATTTTCTCAATAATTGACGAATGGTCTGCACCGGAGGCTACAGTTTCTTCAAACGGATATAAATCAACAACGACTAAATCTATCTCTGGAATTTGGTGTTCTTTTAATTCTTTATTATCTGATTCATTATCTCTTCTATATAGAATTCCTCCAAAAATGGCAGGATGAAGCGTTTTAACTCTTCCTCCAAATACCTCAGGATAATTTGTTTGGTCTTCAACAGCAAGTACGGATAAACCAAGTCCTTCTAAATACTTTTTTGTACCACCAGTGGAATACAGTAAAACACCATTTTTAACAAGTTCTTTGGCTAATTTATCAATTCCCGTTTTATCAAAAACTGAAATTAAGGCGGATTTTATTTTCATTATTTTTTATTTGTTCGCAATTATATTGAATGAGGTCTTAGCATAAGAAATATGCTTTTTTTAAATTCATACAAATTGTAAACATTAAAAAGATTTTCCTAATCCAATGTGAAAAATAC
>JBELHJ010000162.1:0-2597 GCA_042091495.1 Bacteroidota bacterium | reverse complement strand
AATGCTCCTGCGGTTATTGGCCTTTCTGAAGTAGAAAACCGCTACGTTATTGAACGTTTAGTGACAACACCTACTTTAAAGAAATATAATTATGCTATTGCTCATTTTGAGTCTCCTGATGAGCGTGGTATTGATGTGTGCTTGCTTTATCAAAAGGACAAGTTCATACTATTACGTTCAAAAAAACATTTTTTACCACTTTTAGACACAAGTGGAGATCGTGATTATACAAGAGATCAACTGGTTGTTTCAGGGCTTTTAGATAACGAATTAATTTATTTTATTGTGCACCACTGGCCCTCTAGAAGTGGTGGACAAGTCAGAAGTGAACCAAACAGAATTGCTGCTGCAGAGCTTAATAGAAAAACCGTTGATTCAATACGTCTAATAAATCCTAACGCTAAAATTATCAATATGGGGGATTTTAATGATGATCCAAACAACAAAAGCATTGAAGATGTTTTGGGTGCTGTTGGAGAACGAGACGAGTTGACCAACAACAGTATTTTTTATAATCCTATGATGTCTTTTTATAAAAAGGGAATCGGCACAAGTTGCTATCGCGACAAATGGAATGTATTAGATCAGGTACATGTAACCCCAAACTTACTCATTGAGTCCAACACAAAGTGGTATTTTTGGAAAGCAGGCATATTTAACCCAAGTTATCTTTACAACAAGAAGGGACGATATAAGGGTTATCCTTTTAGAAGCTTTGCAGGTGGTAAATTTACTGGTGGTTATAGCGATCACTTTCCAGTCTACGCTTTACTTATTAAAAGGCAATAAAAAAAGCGGAACATTGTCCCGCTTTTTATTAAATAATTCATTTTATTTTTTTAACATTTTAAATACTTTAGAACTCGTTTCATTTTTAATTTCAACAATATAAAATCCAGTATTTAAATCGCTTACATCAAGACTATTGGTGACTTCAGCCTGAATTAATAGTTTGCCTACCACATCAAAAATTGATACTTTGACACTATTCTGAAGATCTGTAAAAATCAATTTGGAGGAAAAAGGGTTAGGATATATGTTTATGTCTCTGGATAAGAAACCAATGACTGACAAAGTATGATTACCTATGTTTGAAAAATCGTCCGTGTTGGCACTAACATTCCACTCAGAATCGTTGTTGGAATTACCTGAACTTGCTACCCAATTATTATTCCCCATGGTTATCGACGATTTTCTAAATAATGTTTTATTTTGGGTTGCATTTGCTATTCCTGCTACACTCCAGGCCTGACCTGGATCTCCATTAAAATCACCAATAATGTCAATAACATCGTAATTGTACTCTGTACCTTTAGCTAAAGCAATTGCGTCGTCACCAGTATGATAAACGTCTGCTTTCTCTCCATTGCTATCAACAGCATTTAAAATTGTTTGATCAGTGATGTATCTATTAGCCAGAATATAAGTTCCGCCTGCAGGTATTGATGCGCCCTGAGCAAAATCATTAAAAACTTCATGGATACCAATAATATCGATAGCAGCCGAAGTTGTCGCCCATTTATAACCTGACAAATCAACATCAGAACTTGTTGGGTTATAAATTTCAATGTATCTGTTATTGCCAGAACCTTCGCAGTATTCACTGATAAATATATCTTGTGTTAAACCACTTACAAAAGGATCGCGCCAAACTCTACCACTAACAGGTAAATTTACTGAAAGGTCCCCAGTGGTGGCTGCTGAGGACAAAACAATATTATCTGACTTTAGTCCACTATTCTGAATACTCGAGTCCATTTTAACGTGTATTTCTGACGAAACTGATCCAGAGGTTTGAGGAAGGTTTAATGTAGATGAAAAAGTACCATCACTTGAAGTTGAGCCCTCAAATCCATAAGGCATTGTAACAGTAATATCATTTTCCAGGTTTAATCCGCTAACGTCAAAGGATTTGCTGAACAGTGATGTCTTACCAAGAACAAAACCTAAGCCGCTAATCTCAGCCGGAGTAGTATTTATGGCAGGGTCACTTGAGTAAGCATTTAATACAATTTTTTGTAATCTTATGCCTCTTCCTGATGTGCCCGAATTGGAAAGTCTTAAAATAGTTCCACTATCAAAATTTTGGATACTAACTGTATTGTTTACGTAAGAACTTGTAACTGGATTCGTAGTTCCTGCTTCATTAAAAGTTGTTCCTCCGTCTGTAGACACTTCAATTAATAAACTGTTATAAGTCCCAGAACTATATGATTTAATATCTACAGACAATATTATTTGTGAATATGAACTAAGATCATACGAAGAAGTTGTAATCATATCAGATGGTGTATGAGGCTCCAATAAATAATAATCGTTTTTATCAATAGCCTGTGCAGTATCATTATTTGACTCAACCCAACCATCAGGAAGAGCTCCACCACCAGCGACATTAAAAATCTCTGTTTGGCTATATACCAAAAAAGGAAATATGAATAAAGTAACTAGTAAATATTTTTTCATAATTATAAATTTAAAGTTTATCAAATCTAATTTTTTATTATTTAGAAAATCCTTTAAAACAATTTATTAACACAAATTTTATGATTTAATAGAATTAGACCTTTAGTTCTAGCAACATACTAACAAATTAACTT
>JBELHJ010000161.1:0-2631 GCA_042091495.1 Bacteroidota bacterium | reverse complement strand
CAAAAATGTGTACGAATTAACAGAAAGCAAACAACTGCATCATCGACTGATGGGGAAAGTTTAGCTTCAGGTATCCACCCTTTAAGTAGTCAAATTAATTCTATAGTAAAGGGATTAAATAAACAGGTATATAATCCAGCAGATGGAGCTGTAGCTGATGGGCGTTTGGTTGCATCGTCAGAAAAAGCTAACAATATTGTAGCCTTTGATGAAAATGCATCAAATCTAATTTCATCTTTTAAAGATGTGGTTGTTCAGTACAATACTGAGGACTCTTTCTTAAAAATTAACTCAGCGAGTATTGAGACTTGGATGAACAAGAATTCTGAAGAGACGATTTCTTTTTCAGTTCCAAACAATTTTGAGCTATTACTTTCCAAGGGTAACTCTATGTACAGGCTCAATCTTTTTCCACCAGGAGGTCTAATGGGAAGCTGGCCAAATGATATTCCTCAAAACGATTTTGAAGAATTGCCAGAGGTTAATTTTAGCCAAGAAATTTTAACTAGACAGGCTCCACCAGCTATTAAAAATACGAATACAATAAATAAATCAGCTTCTAATATTACGGATGATTATCAAAAAAGGGCTGACTTTATAGAATCTTCTGTTGTTGATGATGAAGATTTAAATGTAAATACTTCCAAGTCCTCAAAGTCATCTTCTTTTTTAAAATGGTTGTTTATCATAATAGGGGTAATGTTACTTTTCTTTCTATTAAGAAACTGTTCTGCTTCAAGAGATGCCGAATACTATTATAAGAGAGGTTTAGGTAATGTTGAATCTGGCAAATTTGACAAAGCATCTAGAGATTTTGAAAATGCCATAAATCTTGACAACGATTATATTGACCCACACTTGACACGTGGTGAGATGAATTTGCAAAACGGCGAATATCAAAATGCTAAATATGATTTTGATGAGGTGATACTTATGGATCCAGAAAATTGGAAAGCATATTATTTAAGGGGTTTGGCGAATATGAGACTGGCCACATCTGATTACAGCAGATCTAATAAACATGCCATTCAAGATTTCACTAAGTCCTTATCTATAAACTCAACAGCAACTAATGGAAAGTCATACTACTACAGAGGTAAGGTTTTTCAGAAGATTGAAAATGAAAGTTATTGTTCAGATTATTACCAAGCATGTGAATTTAACACTCTTGATGCGTGTGAACTAGTGGATGAGTATTGTCAACCCAAAACAGGATTTAGACCTTACGATAAAATTTTTGGACCTGGTGTTTTTACTGGGGATAATGAGTTTACAGTGACAAATAACTGTGATTATGACATGGTCATTACGTTAAAGGACTTAAGAACAAGGAGGTCTGTAAGAAGTGAATATGTCAGATCTGGAGAAAAATTAGTGATGGATCGAATTCCAAATGGGCGTTATCAAGTAGAATATTTGCAGGGCTTAAAATGGAGTTTTAATAAGATGCTTCCAAATGAAATAAGTAAAGGCGGATTTTTAGTAGATCAGAAAACAAGTAAAGTAAATCAAGTCTGGAATTTCAGTATATACCAATCTCTTGGTTACAAAGACTGTGTCGTAGGAGGTGGTCTGACTTCTGATGAGATTTCTGAGGAACAGTTTTTCAATCAATAACATGAAGTTAGTCAAAATCACATATTTTACTGATTTAACCCATTACAAAATTCTTGGGGGAGTAAATCATTTAAAGTGGGATGTTACGCACGCCTACTTTACGTTACTTCTTTCAAAAGGGTTCCTGAAATTTTTCTTTAATAAATATGATGCAAAAATATTTTCCAATTCAAAAAAAACATACGTACTAATAGCTTTTGGTTTTTTTTCAATTGATTATGAAAAACTAACGGTTAACGAATGTAAAGTGATTAGCACCAATCTAAAACTTGGTAAAAAAAGAAATTCAATAATTCAAGTTGCTCAAATTTCAAAACCTAAAAAAATAAAAAACAAAGTTGTTGATAGCTTTTCGAATGCTACGCTTAAAAACAACAATATTAAAATAAAGTCAATACAACCTTAATTCATAAATGATGAAAAGAGAATATTACACAACTCCCAAACCAAACTGGATAACAAAGATTCTATGGAAAGCTGCTGGTGCAGATGAAAACATACTCAAGCGAAGTACCTATTCAGATCATGTTAAATACGCTACTCTTGGTGGTATTGTATGTGCTACAGGATTTATGGCTGCTCTAGCTGGTGGTTATGCTTTCTATATTATTTTCAAAGAAAAAGCTCCTGCAATAGCTGAAAACACATCTCAGGTAGTTGAGCAAAGTGCTGACATTAAAACAGCACTTCTGTCAATTTTATTTGGAATCATTTGGGGCTTGATTATTTTCAATATTGATAGGTTTATTGTTGCAAGTACAGGTAAAGGTGACGGAACTGACGCTATAACTTGGGGGGAGTTTAGAGGAGCAATACCTCGTATAATTATGGGGATTATAATAGCCATAACAATATCAAAACCTGTCGAGTTAAGAATGTTTGAAACTGAAATTGATGTTAAGCTTTATAAGGAACAACAAATTGAATATAAAAATAATATCAAAAATATTGAGATGAATTTTAGGCCTGAAGTCGAGAGGATTGAAGATGAGATAGAAGCCTTGAGGTCAGAGA
>JBELHJ010000160.1:0-2656 GCA_042091495.1 Bacteroidota bacterium | reverse complement strand
AATGAAATCAGTATATGAATAAAAGTATACTTTCTGTTTTCTTGATTTTCATATCTATTCCTCTGTTCTCACAGAATATTAATGATATCCTGCCTAAATTTAATAAAAAGGGTATGGAGACAGATATTCTTTATAATCCTGCAGGTGTCAGTAATATTGAGAAAATAAATGATAAAAAACAAAACCTATACGATTTTTATCAAGTGTATAAATCGATATCATTTTCTGACTTTAAGCAGAGATACAACGAATTAGAAAAAATTAAAAAAAACGTAAAAAACACGACCTTAACTGATAAGGTAAATTTTGGAATAATCTATACTGAGTATGATACTTTTATACCCGACTTAGATATGAAAAAGGCCCTTAGAAAAACAAAAAAAAACACATTTAAATTAAGAAGAAATAACAAACAGATTTTTGATAAAAAAGAGCTTTTTGTTACAGCAGCCTTAAAACAAATTCAAAGAGGGACCAAAATAGATTTTGTAATTGGTGAGGGGACTTTTATCAATACGACTGACAAAAAAATCACAAAAATCGAAATTGATTTTGGTGATGATTATGGATTTCGAGATGTAAATATTGGTGAGACGATAAAAGTTCATTATCAACTTCCTGGTAAAAAAGACATCTCAACCAGACTGTTTTTTTTAGATGGTTCAAAGAATGAATCATTTTCTTCATTGGAAGTTGTATATTCAAATGAGGAGTTTTCTCAGATGAATAATCAAGAAATAGTTGGATTCACATCTAGCACTACAGACCCCCCATACATCCAGCCCTACAATGAATATCCATTTAAAGGGTGGGGTGAAATGAGTATTTTTCATAGTAGTGATGGTGTTTTAGATAAACCAATTTTTTTGATTGATGGTTTTGATCCCTCAGATTCGAGAAATATAGAAGCGATCTATGCCCAACTAAATTATAGTGGAGGAAATTTAGGTGATCAAGTACGATCCCAGGGATATGATATAGTTGTACTAAACTTCCCCACTTACTTTAGGGAGGAAGATCAGGTATGGATTTATGGTGGTGCTGATTATATTGAAAGAAATGCCATGCTTCTTGTAGAATTAATAAAGTCTATTAATAATTCAAAAGTTGGGAACGAAAAAAATATTGTGATTGGACCAAGTATGGGTGGATTAATTTCTAGATATGCGTTGGGTTATATGGAGAGTCAAAACATTGATCATGACACAAGGCTATACATATCATTTGATGCTCCTCATGTGGGTGCTAACGTCCCAATTGGTTTTCAGCATATGTTTAATTTTTTAGCATATGGATTGGACACATGGGTTGGTGATTTCAGTGTAGAGGCATTGCGCCCTTTAGTTGATGGGATGTTAAAATCCCCAGCAGCTAGACAAATGTTGTGGGATCATTTTGAACCTCATTTGCAAAGTGGATCTGCTGATTTTGACAATGGAAATTCGCTACCACAGCCTCATTCTTTTCATAATATATTTTATGACGCCCTAGATAACGTTGGTTTAGAAGAATATCCTGTTAATACAAGAAATGTGGCAATTATAAATGGTAGCGGAAATTTATCAAAATTTAATTTTAAAAATGGAAATCCAGTCAATCCAGGAGATCAAGTGTTAGACGCTTTTTTACCAGAAGTTGCTTCCGGAACAGATGCATACCTTGACTCATGGTATACACCAGATATTAATGTGACTTCAACAGTTAGTAAAGTATACATTGATGCACCTTGGATTTGCTTTTGTGATATCACATCCGAAGCCCTTTCAAGGTCGCATGGACATACTGCTGGACCTGATACAGTTCCAGGGGGGTTATTCAATATTGAAGAATTAGCTGCAAGCTTCGCAGTTTCTGACCCTTTGGTGGCAACCTTCATTAATGAATTACAAACCAACTATTTCACATTTATTCCATCAATAAGTGGTATGGATTATTTCACGAATAATTGGAATGATTTTATGGGAAATCCTGACAATACCCCTTTTGACGCATGGAGTATGCCTTCTCAAAACGAAGAACACGTGAAGTTAACTCCTCAAAATGTAGAATTTGCCTTGAGTGAGATATACAATGGAACGTCTGTTGGAAATATTCTTGCTGATCAAGACAAAAAATCTGCCTTGGTTTTTAGTGAAAATGAAAATCAAGGAGTTGTTAATGGTAAAATTTATCGTTCTTCTAGTCAAGGACAAGCATCTAGAGGAGGAAATGGTATGAATAATAATGTCTTTGGTTACATTGGTGATTGGTCTGTTGATTTAACTGTTTCAGAAAAATCTCCTTCTCAAGCTGCGAATGACTTTGGCGCATTCAAAGACAATCAACACCCACTGTACCAAGGCTCTGATATACTCACCCAAAACCATGATGGTATGGGTGCCATTGGTTGGGGTTCTTTTACAGCAAATGCATACAACAGAGCATCAGGAACTGGTTCTGTCGCAATGGGTTTTAATAATATAGCTGGAACTTTTTCTGGAAATGGACCATTTATTTTAGATGCAACCAATAATGTTGGGCAAACTGTATTTGGATATTCATCAAGAGCATTAGGAAATACATCTTTTGCCTCAGGGTTTAGAAACACTGCATCTGGTACAACTAGTGTAGCAATGGGTAATTTTAACTATGCTACAGGAGATTCTTCAGTAGCTAT
>JBELHJ010000159.1:0-2668 GCA_042091495.1 Bacteroidota bacterium | reverse complement strand
TTAAAATCCAATGAACAGTAATGTTCGTGCGGGTTCAAGTCCCGCCTTCAGTACAGTCGAACCCGCAACCTAGTTTGCGGGTTTTTCTTTTCATTTTTTTAAAATGTTTTAATAAGGCATTCATGTTACCTTTTTGTTAAGCCACTTTATTCTAAGATTTTTACGTATATTTTTTTAATTTTACATAATGAAAAAACGACTACTCATCCTTTTTGGATTTTTTGTTTCCCCTTTTCTTTTTAGTCAAATATTAACCGTTAATTCTGGATCGTCTATTTCTATTGCTTCTGGTAGTTCGATAACTCTTGATGGATTGGAAATTGCGCCATCTGACACCTATGTTATTACTGGTGCTAATGATGTCTCACGTTCAGTTACTGCTGTTACTGCAGGAGCTAATAGCTCTGTGTCTCGTGTATATAGCTCTTCTGCTTTACTGTCTGGTTTTACAGGCACACTTACCTTCTCTTATCTTGAAGGAGAACTCAATGGAATAACTGAAAATGAACTTGTATTGGAACTTCAATCAGATGATGATAGTTGGATATCCTATACTGGAACTGTAGATGAGGTGAACAATACGGTTAGCTATACATTTAATGACCCTGTTTCATTTAAAGGCGTTACTGCTAGTAGTGCAGATGCTACACTTACTGTTGAATACATCTATCCTTTAGACTCTAGAATCTCTGTATACCCAAACCCAACAGCAAACCGAATCTACATTCAAGGTGAAAATATTTTACAAACAGAACTCTTTGACTTAAGAGGCAGAAAAGTAAAAACCACCAATCAAAAACAAATCGATATGAGTGAAATGGGTATCGGAACATTTATATTAAAAGTCACAACAGAAAATAACAACACGAAATCATTTAAAATTATTAAGAAATGAAAAAATTATTTTTAACCCTAACCCTTGTTCTTTTTGTTATTGCATTTGGAATATCACAGGATTTACCATCATATGTGCCAACTGATGGACTTGTTGCTTATTACCCATTTAATGGAAATGCAAATGATGAAAGTGGAAATGGACATCACGGAACGGTAATTGGAGCTACATTAAGTTCTGATAGAGATGGTAACGAAAATGGTTCATATAATTTTAACGACAATAAATATATTTCTTTACCCGAAATCGATAGTAATATTGGAAAACCAAACACTTCTTTTTCAATAAGTGTTTGGTTTAAATTTGAAAATTATCCTGAAAGTTATGGTTTTGACCAAATCATAATTCATTCAACTGATTCATCCTCACATATTATTGGCAGAATTGGAATAATTGATGGAAAAGTGAAAATTTATCATCGAAGTCCAATTCAGAATAACGAGCCTAGTAGTACCGTTGAAATATTAGATAATAATTGGCATAATATTGTATACATAGTTGGTAGAAATTACAATAAAGGAGTTGTATACTTTGATGGTTTACCAGTTATAAATTATGAATATGACACTTCAGTTGATTTCTATTCAAATCAAAGGACTTGGGAAATTGGTAATGTTTTTCAGTATTCTAATGGACAACCGCATGTTTTTTTGGGTAGTATAGACGATATTGGAATCTGGAATAGAGCATTAAACGAACAAGAAATCCAAAACCTTTATACCTCATCAAATGGTGATATTTTACTAAACGGAGTTGTAAGTGCTGAAAATAACCAGATTAGAAATGTTGCTGACCCTACACACGGAAAAGATGCAGTTACAAAAGACTACTTATTAGAGAAAATAGCCTTACTTCAAGACCAAATAGATGCTTTACAATCTACATCAGGTTCTGGATCAGTTACAGACCAAGATGGAAACAGCTATCCTTACCTTACCTATGGAGACCAAGTCTGGACAGTGAAAAATGCTGAAATGGTTACTTACAGTGATGGAACACCAATACCTCAAGTGACAGATGCAACAGAATGGACTAATCTAACCACAGGTGCATGGTGTTATTATGATAATGACCCAAGTAAAGGAAAACTTTATAATTGGTATGCTGTTACTGGTATCCACGATAATGATGAAAACACACCAAACAAAGAATTAGCACCTGAAGGATGGCACGTGCCCACAGATGCTGAATGGACAGAACTAGAAAATTATCTAATAGCTAATGGCTACAATTATGATGGAACCACTACAGGTAATAAAATAGCAAAAGCAATGTCCTCAACCACAGGATGGAATGGTTCAACAACTGATGGTGCACCAGGAAATAATCAATTGGAAAATAATAGTAGTGGGTTTAATGTATTTCCTAAAGGACTTCGTAATAATAATGGTGATTTTGTGAATAGTGAAGGTAATGATGCTGTTTTTTGGTGTTATGACAACAACAGCTCAAGTAATCCTTGGGGTAGAGACTTGGATAATAACTACATTCTAATAAGTAGATATGATGGTTATGGAAAAACAAATGGATTTTCAGTTCGTTTCGTTAGGGATTAAAATTCTTGACTCTTGACTCTTTAAAGGGGCTGCCTTTAGCAGCCCCGCCTTTTACAACAGCGCCGTAAGGCGCTTAAAAAAATCAAACGCTATTTTGAGTTTTATTTTCAAGAAGTTTCAATAAAACAACTTAATAGTTTAAGTGTTTGTTTCGAAAATAGTGCAATAGGGTGTACAATTATCCTTAAAAATAATTTTTTGTTTTTGAGGATATTTT
>JBELHJ010000158.1:0-2708 GCA_042091495.1 Bacteroidota bacterium | reverse complement strand
ATTGCCCAGCCCATGCTTGCACTTTCAACCTGCCCCACGTTCAATAATAAAAAAATAGTTCCAAGGCATGTTGATTTAAGACCCTTTGTTTTGAACGGTGAAGGTATCTCCATAGTTCAAGGTGGATTAACACGCGTGGCTTTAAAAGAAGGTTCAATCGTTGTCAATTCATCCCAGGGTGGAGGTACTAAAGATACTTGGGTGGTAAGGTAAATGTTAAGTCGAGCTGCAGATAACTTGTATTGGATGGCTCGTCATATTGAAAGAGCTGAAAATACTGCGCGAATACTTAGTGTTCAATTACAATCTGAAATGCTACCTCATCATGGTCTCAATCCAGAGAGACAATGGCAAGCTCTTTTAGA
The DNA here is from genome assembly GCA_042091495.1 of Bacteroidota bacterium. GTDB lineage: Bacteria > Bacteroidota > Bacteroidia > Flavobacteriales > Flavobacteriaceae > JBELHJ01. The sequence continues at coordinate 2,343 of JBELHJ010000158.1, read as the reverse complement.
GTTGTATGAACTTTTAGAGCCATTCAAACAAAAAAATAAATCTTTAAAAAAAAATGAAGTTTTGAAATTCATGGTGAGTGATATAAATAACCCATCAAGTATAGTAAGTTGTCTTAAACTTGCTCGAGAAAATGGCAGAGTTATTAGAGGAGCTTTGCCAACAGATTTATGGGAAACTGTAAACTCCACTTGGTTAGAGGTAATGAGTACTTTTTCGAATTCATCATGGCTGAAAGATCCTGATAAAACATTTGAATGGGTTAAACAAAGATCACATCTCTTTAGGGGGGTATCTGAAGCTACTATGCCAAGAAGTGAGCTCTTGTATTTTACAAAGCTTGGAATGTTTATTGAAAGAGCAGACAATACTGCCAGAATTTTGGATGTCAAATACGTCGCTCGACCAATTCAATATGCAATACAAAAATATCAAGAAGATGACCTTTTTTATAAAAATTCTGAATATAACAATAAAAATAAAGTACAACTTAGTGACTCCAAAGACTATTATTTTTGGGCCTCCGTATTAAGATCATTGTCAGCTTTTGAAATTTACAGAAAAGTGTATAGCGATGAAATCACTCCACAAAAAATTGCGGAATTATTGATTCAAAGAATTGATATGCCAAGGTCACTTTTAGTTTGTATATCGGGTGTTGTTAAGAATTTGTCCAGAGTTGCCAAACAATACAATAGTCCTAGTAAAAGTTTGAGACTTGCAGGCAAGCTTGAGGCCGAATTGAAATATATTATAATTGATGAGTCTTTCGTAGTTGAAATACATGAGTTTTTAATACTTTTTTTAAAAGAAGTTGATATTCTTGCTAGGACAATTAGTGATGAATTTTTATTGCCACTTGCAGTTGAAGAAATGAAAAATACTCCAATTTTTCCAATTAGGAACAAGATAAGTTTTTTATGAGTAGAATTTTAGTCAGCCACAATACACTCTACGAATATGAGGAACCGGTTAGATACGCTGTTCAGAGAATTTTCTTAAGTCCCCGTATAGAAACACATAGAAGAATAATTCGCTGGGAAGTAGATTCAAATGCAGATTTATTTCAATATAAGGACTCGTTAGGTAACATGATGCATATATTGGTTGTTTCAAAACCGACAAGATCTATTTCAATTGATATTAGTGGAGAAGTTGAGGTAACAAAATTTAAAAGAACAAAAACTGCTTTGGTAAAAAAACCCTCTGTCAAAAATTTTAAAGACTCCACTGGAACTCCTCTTGATTATTTTAGATGTCAAACTTTGTTAACTACACCCAACAGCGAGATAATTTCTTTGGCAAAATCAATTTGTCGTTCTATTACCATAAGTAATTTGTTGGCTTTAGCTAAAGCTATTGAAACGAAAATTACCTATACTAAAGGTGCAACAAATGTTGCTACTTCGGCAACAGAGGCTTGGGAGAAAAAAGCAGGGGTATGTCAGGATCATGCACATGTTATGCTCTCAGCTTGTAGGTCGCTGGGGCTTCCAGCGCGTTATGTTAGTGGATATTTAAAAGGCCAGGCCAGAGCAAGTGAAGCCACACATGCTTGGGTTGAAGTTTGGTTACAAAAGTGGCTTGGAATTGATGTCACCCATTTTAAAATAATTGATGATCAGTTTCTTAGTTTAGCTGTTGGTTTAGATTATGGCCATGCTTCCCCGGTAAGAGGGTTTAGACAAGGTGGTGGGATAGAAACGATGGAGGTAGAAGTTAGTGTTACGAGTTAAGGATCTTGTATGACTTATTGCATAGCAATAAAGCTTGATGATGGTCTTGTTTTTTTGTCTGATTCAAGAACTAATGCTGGTGTAGACGATGTTTCAACCTATAGAAAAATGACAATCTTTAATGAAAATTATGACAGATCTGTAGTTTTAATGAGTTCTGGTAATTTAGCAATTTCCCAAAGTATTCGTCAAATATTAATTCAAAAAAAACAAGCTTCAACTATTTGGAAAGCAACCTCACTTTTTGACATTGCCGAAACTGTAGGCGAAGCAATCAAGGAAGTTTACAAAAGGGATAGTTCAACAATGAATGATTTGGGAGTTGACTTTAATTGTTCATTTATTTTAGGTGGACAAATACAAAAAGAGCATTGTAGGCTTTTTAAAATCTACTCTGCAGGCAATTTTATTGAAACTGATACTGAATGTAATTACTTCCAAATAGGTGAATCAAAGTATGGCAAACCTATACTTGATAGAGTTTTAAACTCTGATATGGATCTCGATGTAGCAGCAAAATGTGCGTTACTCTCGATGGATTCGACGTTGAAATCAAATATTTCAGTTGGATTACCACTCGACTTATTAGTTTATAAAAAAAATGATTTT
>JBELHJ010000157.1:0-2714 GCA_042091495.1 Bacteroidota bacterium | reverse complement strand
TTTCTCAGGTGCAGTCTCATTTTGAAAAACTTGACCCTAAGGAAAGGATAGAATTGTTGATTAAACTCATGCCTTATGTTTGTCCAAAAATTCAAACAGCGAGCCATAGTCTAAACGAACCAATTGATTTTGGTTTTTGAGTATTATTATTTAAAAAAACATCTATATCTATATCAGGAAAAAATCAGAAAACATCAAGGAACCCAAAAAACCCTGTTAACTTCTGTTAGATATAAAGGGATCAATTTTTTAATTATATTTAAGTGATTAAATTATCCTATGAGATTTATATTAAGTTCACTTATACTGTTATCTATTCTTTCCTGTGGAAAAGAAAGTCCTGCAGTTACAGATCCTGTTATTAGTTACACATTAACTGTAAGTTCTGGAACAGGTGGAAGTGTTAGTTCTCCTGGGGGTTCATACAATCAAGGTCAATCTGTATCAATTACCGCAACTCCTGATTCTGAATACGTATTTGTCAACTGGTCAAATGGTTCAACGGATAATCCGCTTTCCATTACCGTTAATTCAAATCAAACCATTACTGCTAATTTTGAAAAAAGGAAATACCCTTTAACTGTTTCAATAACAGGTTCTGGAACAGTGTCTGAAGAAATTATATCTGCAGGTAAAACAACTACTGAATATACTTCAGGGAGTCTGATTCGATTAACGGCAAATGCTTCAGATGGTTGGTCATTTTCATCTTGGTCTGGAAATGTTTCTTCTACTCAAAATCCAATAGAGGTGTCAATTAACGAAGCAAAAACAGTGACTGCAGCTTTTAGTGAAATTGATAGTTCAACATCTTCTACAACTGGAAATACCTACAATCAAGATAATGCTCCTGGTTATATAAATGTTAATGGTCAAGGGGAATTTAATTTAACAATAACATCCTCAAAAGATGGTCTTATTAACATAACTATATTGCCCCTTGAGAGTGAAAATTCTTACTGGGATTTTTATGAATCTAGTAATCCCCAAGTTAATATAGTATCAAAAATCGGTCAGACAATTCAGAGCAATTTTAATGATATTGACCCCAATTCTAGGGACTTGATAACAATTAATTTTATTGATCGACCCCGTACATTACAAATAGAGGGTACTAATTTATGGGTCTATAATGGTAATTCAGATTATTCAGTCTCTGTACAAGAAAGTCAGATGCAAAGTTTATGGAATAGTTGTATTTCCGCAGCTTCATCAAGTTCTATTATCCAAGTTTATCAAAGTCAACAAGAGAATTTGAAATCAACTATTTGGCCACAAGCTTATCAACAAATTTACGCTGACGGTTATGCTTTATATGATAATTCAGTTGGTGTTATCATATTTCCAGATACTCCTGCACCAACTCTTTTTCATGAATATGCACATGGATTTGATGCAAACTTTCTTAATGAAACAGATCGAGCTATCGTACAACAATCCTTTGACATTGCAAGAACTCAATGGCAGACACAATTTGGATATGTACCAGGTTTTCAAAATACTTGTGATGCAAATGGTCAAAATTGTGCACCTTATCAATTATATAATGTTGCAGAGTTTTTTGCTGTGTTAAGTACAGCTTATCATGGTTTTGCAAATGGATCACAACCCACCGGTTTATCCTCTGCTTCTCCACTCCAAAATGCAGATGATGTCCTTACTTACTACCCTAACATACACGCTTTGTTCGTTAATATGTATGGTCCTCAACAATAGACTGGACTTGTAAAACATTATTAAATTATTACGAGTTCATTGCCGATAAAAAAATGAAAACCTTTAAACCTCTAGACTGTTTAATTTCAAATTATGAAAAAGAAAAAAATATTAAGGAATTATCACAATTGAAAATATATGTTGAAAAATATCCAATGTTATTTGAGTTGTATAATTACAAAATCAATAAGATTTTAAGTAAGGTATAGCACTATTACTAATTAATAATCTGACAAACCCTTATACTATAAAAAGGAATTGTTTGATCTCTATCCTAGAGTCACAAAATAAATTATTGTGGGAACAAATAAAACAAAACATAAAACATCAAATGATTTTGGAGTTTCTGCCTTAGAGTGCCAGTATGCTAAAAGTATTAAAGGGACTTGAAACGGTAGCTTTTGTCCCAATGTCCCACCACCTAGGGATGGGACGTGGGGTATCTTACATGAATAATCAAGAATATCAAAAACAACCACCTTCGGCATACAAGCTGAAGTAAGGGATATTATGGAGAATACGCTTGATGCCTTGGTGTAGGAAATCGTATATTAAATAAGGCTACTTATTCTCCTCTAAGCATTTTTTTAAAAGCTTCCAAGTCAAATTCATTTCCATAGAAGAGGGTGCTCATTTTCATAATATCAGCAGCAATAAGAACGGCTGTTTTTATTTCATCTTCAGAGGCACCTAATCTTTTCAATTCCGAAACATGGTAGGGAATGCAGTACTGACATTTAATTGCTGCGGAGGTCCCCAGTGCCACCAAATGAGCTTCCTTTTCAGGGATTACACCTTCTTTGTACAAACCCATCTGGGCTTTAAAATAAGTGTCAGCACTTTTCAAAATGGATTCAGGATAAATGGAGTTAAAAGGACTTGCTTCTAAAAGTTCTTTTTTTTCTTCAGCCGTCAATGTAGCATCTTGCGAAAAGGCGGTTGAACAAATTGCCATTAATAGCAGGGTAAAAACTAGTTTTTTCATTTTAATTGATTTA
>JBELHJ010000156.1:0-2749 GCA_042091495.1 Bacteroidota bacterium | reverse complement strand
TGCTTATCAGACCTCTACTGATGCAAGTGCATTAAGTTTTGCATTAGCTGCAATTTATAAAAACGGAGTACAAAAAACAGAAAATGTTATTGATTTCAGAGGTGGTACAGGTGGTGCAAATAACACTATATTTGCAAGTCTTATAACAGATTTTAATGGAAGCTCAGATTATGTAGAACTTTTTGGAAGAATAAACAGTAGTACCAATCACAGATTTCAAGGTGGTGGAATACCAATAAATTACTTCGGTGGATACAAATTAATAGGAGCATAGCATGGCAATAACTAGATTAAACAACAACTCATTAACATCAATTACTGCTTTGCCTAGTGCTGTTGCTGTAGAAAATCAACCATCTTTTTCAGTTTATGGTAATGGTACTACTGTTGGTAATAATTCATACACAAAAATAGTTTTTGAAAATGAAGTTTATGATACAGATACTGCATTTGCTTCTAATAAGTTTACAGTACCTAGTGGTAAAGCTGGATATTATTCTTTTAATCTTGTAATTACTCCTGACAATGGAGTTACTTTTACAGACTGGAGAGTAAGACTATATAAAAATGGATCAAGTGGTGGAATGGCAAATGGTTTTTTTAATTTTATTTCAGACACAAAAAGTGCATCTGGAGATTTTCCCACAGTAACAGGCTCTTGTGTTGTAAATCTAGCAGAAGGGGATTACATAGAAGTTTATGGTTTTCATAACTCAGGTTCAAATAGAACATTTAACTGGCCGTTCTTTCAAGGACATAAATTAATTTAATAAAGAAAGGAAAAACAAATGGCACAACTATCAACAACAATAAAACTTTACGCAGAAGCCAATGGTGTATCTGATGTAGATTTTACTAAAGATGTATTGTTGCAAGATGATTCAGATGGCAAAGGAGCATATATCAAAGAATGGAACTTAGATATACCAAAGCCAGACGATCTGTCTGAATACGAAGCTGAAGCAAAAAAAGAAGAAGCAAATCAACTTGTGATAGCCAAGCGTGTATCTCTCTATGGATCTGCAATAGATCAAATTCAAATCCTAGTAGAGCAAGGCGTTGACGCATTAGTTGAAAGAAATCTTAAAATAAAGTCCGACAATCCAAAGGAATAAAAATCATGTGTGAACATTGTGGTGGAGAGTGTGTCTGTAGGTAAGCTATGACACAACTCGTTCCAAAAAAACAAGGCAATAGACCAAGCAAGTACAAACAATCTATCTTAGCAGATTTGTTTGAAATGTTAGCTAGAGGTAAAACTATTCGTGAGTGTTGCAAAGAATTAGATGTATCTTGGACAACACTTAGACAATGGATTAACAAAGACGAAAAGCTAAACAAACAATATCTTCAAGCAAAACACGATAGCGTTCTCTATACAATAGAGGATTTAGATACATTGTTAGAACAGGCAAAAAAAGATCCCAAACTTAATATGACAAAAGTAAAGTTACTAGAGATTATTCAAAAAAATGTGCATTTTAAAGCGGGTAAACTTGCTCCTAAAATATATGGAACAGAAAAACAAACAATGTCTATACAAGATCAAAAAGGTAACGAGTTTAAAGTGGAGTGGTCAAAATGAAAATTGATTTAAAAATACTTGCTCCTTACATCGTTATAGCTGCATCAATGTTTATAACATGGGGTATGTGGTCTGAAAGGTTACAAGCTGTTGAGGAAAAAGCAGATACAATTTCACAAATGCAGCAAGACATAGCAGTTATAAAAGAAAAAATTATTTGGATTGAGAAACATTTGGTTAATGACAGATGAAATTGTTTTTAATTTTTTGGCTTTGTATTCAAAATCCAACCCTACCCTTAGACAAGACCTGTGTTCAAGAAGTTGTTTATGACAAATCCTACGACACAGTAGAGGAGTGTAGACTAGCTTCTCAACAATTAGCCACATATTTAACTGACAGACCGAATGTGTATGTCACTACTTTTTGTACGACAAAAATAAGCCCAAACATATAAAGGAGATTATTAATGTCGAATATCCTCTGCGTGAGTGATTTGCATGAGCCTTTTAGTCATCGTCATAGCTATCACTTTTTAAAAGCCGTAAGTAAAAAATATAAATTTTCAAGAGTCGTTTGCATAGGCGATGAAGTTGATTACTCAGCTTTGTCATTCCATGACTCTGATCCTGACTTACCGAGTGCTACAAAAGAACTAGAATTAGCACAATATAAAATAAAAAAACTAGAGAAGTTATTTCCAAAAATGGATTTACTACATAGTAATCATGGCTCTTTAGTATATAGAAAAAGAAAACATCATGGTTTTCCAAAACAAGCAATCAAAGATTACGCTGAAGTCTTAGGTGTCGATCATAGAAATTGGCGTTGGCACGATAAACTAATTATAAAAGATAAATATGGTGAATATTATTTTTGCCATAATATGAATAAAGATCCTGTGAAATCATCAATGTCCATAGGATATAATTTTATACAAGGACATTATCATACAGATTTTAAACTAGGTTACTGGAACTCACCTGAGAGATTAAGGTGGGGTATGACTATAGGTTGTTTAATAGATAAACATTCTTTAGCTTTTGCATACTCAAGAGTTAATATACGCAGACCAACTTTAGGTTGTGCTGTAATTCTTAATGGTATTCCTCAACTAATACCAATGACATTAGAAAATAATGGTGGGTGGAATGGTAAAATATGACAGATAGATGGACTAAAAGAGACAATGTAAACGATAAAATAAATCCTGACTATTATATC
>JBELHJ010000155.1:0-2754 GCA_042091495.1 Bacteroidota bacterium | reverse complement strand
TATCAGCAGCGCAAAAATCTGAATTTGTAAAAATAGCAGAGAGTCATGGTATATCCCCATCGGAATGGATGCTGACCATTATTGAAACAAATAAAAATAGCTATGGTAAAGCAAATGATCCCACACCAAACGAAATCAAACAAAAAAGAGAAAATGAATTATTAAAAAAGCAATTGCAGAAAACGATAGTGCAAAGGGATACTTCAGAAGAATATGCTGCTAATATGCTAGATCGGTCAAACAAAGCTGTACGTGAACGTGATGAGTCTAATTATGCCTTGAAAGTAGCGCTTGTTGAAATTGAGAAATATAAAAGTCGGCTTAAAATTGCTGAGTCAATGATTGGCTCAAAAAAGCCTAATGAAACAGAAAGCGGTTCTTTAATTGCGCCTGTCTCAATCGGTCTTGGTTCCATATTAGCCATAATCTTTTTTGGAAGTAAGTTAAGATAGAAAAGGGTTTCTAAAATTTTTATCGTTACTCAGTTATTAAATTTTAGTTTCTAGACCAAGTTGAAACGAAGTAATTCGAAGTTCATATTATACAATAATAACTATATTTATTAAATGAAAAATTTTAACAGAAGTTTAGGGCAAAAAAAGCGTAAAGCCAAAGAGGGTTTAGCTGAGTTAATAGTAGATTTAATATGGACAGTTTTAAAGTGGACAGTTTTTTTACCTATAACACTTCTTTTTATTTTGTTTAAGAAAAAGTAATGAATGTATTTAATGAAGTAGTCAGAGGGGCTGCGCAACAGTTTGGTAGAGAGTTTGGTAGAGCAGGTGCTAATGCCGTGCTAAAGGGTAAAAACTACTATGCTGTAAAAAATGTTTCTGATTACAGCGGAAGGATAAAACCTTCAGACTCAGATGTCGTAAGAGCAATAAAAGAGATAAATAGAATCAAGTTTGTAACGACAAATAAAGCTAATACATCAAGACTTATAGATGCAACTGATATAGCACTTGACATAGTTAGTTTTAAGGGCTTAGAGACTCTAAACCAAATTAACGATATTAAAGTTTTTCTAGATGATTATAACGATAAGTTTGAACACGGGAGCGCTTTAGTAGACGACGATTTTAAGGACAAAAGTGTAGATTTTCTTGAAGCTAAACGTAAAGAGTTTATCAACAAACTAAAAACATTTAATGATGAGGCTAAGTCACATATTAAAACTAACCTAAATTTAGCCCGTGAAAAGAAAAGGAATAAAAAAACCGCTTTAATATTATCTATACCAATCATAGGTTGTTTTGGTGTACATAAGTTTTATCTAGGCGAAAATGGAAATGGTATACTTTTTCTTCTGTTTTCTTGGACTATAATACCCGCAATCGCCTCTCTGTTTAATTTTATAAGTATTTTGACTATGACAGAGGAAAAATTTGACACTAAATACAATCCAGTTTTAACTTATTACAGCCAATTTAGTTTTGAAAATTAAAGACTACCTGCAAAAAATAGTTGAAGATAATACTACCAAAAAGGGGCGTTATTTTGATTACGTTATACAGTTATTGATTGTTTTATCCCTTGTAAGCTTTTCTATAGAGACGCTTCCTGATTTACAAGACAAATTGAGGGTGTGGTTACAATATTTTGAAGTGTTCAGTGTTATAGTCTTTTCAGTTGAGTACCTATTAAGAGTATGGGTTTCAAAGAGACCTATAAAATATATTTTTAGTTTTTACGGCATAATAGACATTCTGGCTATACTCCCATTTTATTTAGTTGGCTTCTTAGACCTCCGCTTTTTAAGAGCATTCAGAATATTAAGAATTTTTAGAGCCTTGAAGGCTATTAGATATAATAAAGCCCTTCAAAGGTTTGGATTAGCTTTTAAACTTGTTAAGGAGGAGATTGTATTGTTTATTGCTTGCACAATAATTTTAATATTCATTACATCAGCTGGCATTTACTATTTTGAAAACGAAGCTCAGCCCGAAACCTTCAAATCTATTTTCCATAGTGCCTGGTGGTCTATTGTTACACTTACAACAGTAGGTTATGGAGATGTATATCCTATTACATTAGGAGGTAGGATTTTCACTTTTTTTGTACTAATGATTGGAGTAGGGTTGGTTACAGTACCCGCGGGGCTTGTAGCAAGTGCACTTTCAAAAGCAAGAGAAATTGAAGATTAAAATATTTTTATTTTTTCCATTACTTGCTTTTGCCCAGGATTTATACCAACACTCAAACTCTGGAGAAATAGTAAATCATTTTAGATATAGTTTGTCATATCTAGAGACTCACGAACAAGCAGAATGGGTATACTATAGACTTAATTCAAACTTAGTCAGTGGTAATGTTAAGCGGTCAAATAACTTTAGAGAAGATAAATCAATAAGAACTGGCTCAGCAAATCTCTCTGATTATAAGTACTCTGGCTACGACAGAGGTCATTTAGCACCTGCTGGTGATATGAAATCATCAAATACTGGAATGTCAGAATCCTTTTTTATGTCTAACATAAGCCCCCAAACCCCATCATTTAATAGAGGGGGATGGAAAAAATTGGAGTCTTTTGAAATATCGAACATTGGTTTTACTCCTAGAGATATTTTATACACAATCAAATCAATCAATTTTATTTTGGAAATTGATTTTGAGAAATGATTTAAGGCAGTTCAATAATTAATGTCAAGTAATCTTTTTAATAGCTACTGCTGTTTCTAAAAGTGTTTTTTCAAAAGTAATAGGTTTCCAATTGAAAACTTCCATTGTTTTAGAATTATCAGCACTTAGATT
>JBELHJ010000154.1:0-2793 GCA_042091495.1 Bacteroidota bacterium | reverse complement strand
TCTTAAACCCAACAATTATAAAAATGGGCGCTAATACCTCGCCAATTAATGTAAGAATTAATGATGTAGTACTTCCAACTCCAAGTGGGTCAGCAAATGAAACTGGTAGGGAAAATAACTTCTCAATTTTAGGGATACCATGAAACAGCATCATGCTAGATATCAATACTCTAAATATCAGTAAACCAACGTTTGGAAATGTTTTAGCCATATTATATTATCTAAGTTTAGGATATTTTAATGTATTAGACTCATGCATCATTGCATAGACCGCTTCAAATATATCCTCAGCAGATGGTTTTGAAAAATAATCACCATCAGATCCATAAGCAGGTCTATGTTCTTTAGCAGTAAGTGTTTTAGGTTTACTATCTAAAAATTCGTACGCATTTTGATTATCTAATACTTCATTTAAAATATATGATGATGCACCACCAGGAACATCTTCATCTATGATTAATAAACGATTGGTTTTTTTGATGCTTTCAACAATATCATGATTAATATCAAATGGCATAAGAGATTGAATATCTATAACTTCTGCATTGATGTCAACCTCCATGAGTTCTTTAGCTACTTGCTCAACAATTCTTAGCGTTGAACCATAGCTTACCAAAGTTATATCTGTACCCTTTTTTAAGGTTTCAATTACACCTAGTGGAAGTTTAAATTCACCAAGATTACTTGGTTTCTTTTCTTTTAAACGATAGCCATTTAAACATTCAACTATAAGTGCTGGTTGGTCTGACTCCATAAGCGTATTATAGAATCCTGCTGCAACAGTCATATTTCTGGGTACAAGAAAATAAATTCCTCTTATTAAATTTAATACGCCAGACATTTGAGAACCGGAATGCCATATACCTTCCAGACGATGCCCACGCGTTCTAATAATCATTGGTGCTTTTTGTCTCCCTAAAGATCTATAATGAAGTGTTGAAAGATCATCACTTATAATTTGGATCGCATAGAGAATATAATCTAAATATTGAATTTCTGCTATGGGTCTTAAACCACGCATGGCCATTCCAATACCTTGACCTAAAATTGTAGCTTCCCTAATTCCAGCATCGGCTACACGAAGTGCACCATACTTTTCTTGAAGCCCTTCTAAACCTTGATTAACATCACCAATATTACCAGAATCTTCACCGAAAATAATAGCCTCAGGATATTTTTCAAAAAGCTTATCAAAATTGTCTCTTAATATAATTCTACCATCAACTTTCTCAGAATTTAAGTCATATTCAGGTTTTGAAAAATTGACTTTCAATGGACTAAGACTAGATTCACTGTATAAATGTGATGAATATTTAGGCTGAATATTTTCAAAATACGTATTAATCCATGCCCTTAAAGTCTCTTTAGCTTTTGAATTTTCATTAATGGTATATCTAAGCCCTTTCCTAGCAGCAGAGATTACATCTTTTCTAACGGGTTCAGAATTATCTTTTAGTCCCTTTATTAAATTATTTATGAAGGCCTTATTTTTACTTTGATCAGCAAGACTTTCAAGTAATATTAAGACATCTTCTTTTTCTTTTTCAATTGGCGCCAGGTAAGCTTGCCAAGCTCTATTTTTTCCTTGTCTAACTGCTATTTTACAGTTTTTTTCAAGATCTGTAAGATAGGCATCATCAGAAATGTTATTTTCTATAATCCAAGCTCTCATTTTTGAGATACAATCATGATTCTTCTCCCATTGGAGACGTTCTGGTGATTTATAACGTTCATGTGAGCCCGAGGTAGAATGTCCTTGCGGTTGTGTAAGTTCTTGAACATGAATAATTACAGGAACATGCTCATTTCTCGCAATTTCTCCCGCCTTTTCGTAAGTATCGATTAAACTGACATAGTCCCACCCCTTGACGGTAAGAATTTCATACCCTGATTCGTTTTCAGTTCTTTGAAAACCACTTAATATTTCAGAAATATTCTCTTTAGTGGTTTGGTGTTTGGCATGCACTGATATACCATATTCATCATCCCAAATACTAATAACCATTGGTACTTGAAGTACTCCAGCAGCGTTTATGGTCTCAAAAAATAATCCTTCGCTTGTACTAGCATTACCAATAGTACCCCATGCAACTTCATCACCGTTTTTAGAAAAATTAAAACTATTTATATTATCTAAATGGCGGTACATTTTTGAGGCTTGAGCTAATCCTAAAAGTCTGGGCATTTGAGCTGCTGTTGGAGATATATCAGCACTAGAATTTTTGATTTGAGTTAAATCATTCCATTGGCCGTGCTCATCTAAACTGTGTGTTCCAAAATGGCCACCCATTTGGCGTCCAGCAGTCATAGGGTCTGCTTTCAAATCGGTGTGAGCATATAAACCTGCAAAAAACTGATCAATATTAAGTTGATCAATGGCCATCATAAAAGTTTGGTCTCTATAATAACCAGATCTAAAATCACCATGCTTAAATGCTCTAGCCATGGCTAGTTGCGGCACTTCTTTTCCACCTCCAAAAATTCCAAATTTTGCTTTACCTGTAAGAACTTCTCTACGTCCAAGTAAACTGCATTCGCGGCTTAAGACTGCGGTCTCATAATCCTGGATAACTTGTGTTTTAAAATCTTCGTAAGTAAGTTGTTGGGTTAAGTTAGGTGTTTCTTGCATAGTTAATTAATGTCATGCAAATTTAAGCATTCTTTATAATTTAACAAAAGGTGTTTTTTGTTAAAAAAATGATAATTACACAATAAATTAAACTTATAACATGAAATACCAAAAAAAATATAAAAAAATCAGTTTTTTATTGAAAATATTTTAAAGCCATTTTC
>JBELHJ010000153.1:0-2793 GCA_042091495.1 Bacteroidota bacterium | reverse complement strand
TCTTAAACCCAACAATTATAAAAATGGGCGCTAATACCTCGCCAATTAATGTAAGTATTAATGATGTGGTACTACCAACACCGAGAGGATCAGCAAATGAGATTGGGAGGGTAAATAACTTCTCAATTTTAGGGATACCATGAAACAGCATCATGCCAGATATTAATACTCTGAATATCAGTAAACCAAGGTTTGGAAATGTTTTTACCATAATGTTTTATCTAAGTTCAGGATATTTTAACGGATTAGATTCATGCATCATTGCATAAACCGTTTCAAAAATATCTTCAGCAGATGGTTTTGAAAAATAATCACCATCAGATCCATAAGCTGGCCTGTGTTCTTTAGCTGTGAGTGTTTTAGGTTTACTATCTAAAAATTCGTAAGCATTTTGATGGTCTAAAACTTCATTTAAGATATATGACGATGCACCACCAGGAACATCTTCATCTATAATCAATAAACGATTGGTTTTTTTGATACTTTCAACAATATCATGATTAATATCAAAAGGCATAAGAGATTGAATATCTATTACTTCTGCATTAATATCTACTTCCATAAGTTCTTTTGCAACCTGATCAACAATTCTTAGTGTTGATCCATAACTTACTAAAGTTATATCTGTACCATTTTTTAAGGTTTCAACTACACCTAACGGAAGTTTAAATTCTCCTAGATTACTTGGTTTCTTTTCTTTTAAACGATAGCCATTTAAACACTCAACAATGAGTGCAGGCTGGTCTGCCTCCATAAGGGTATTGTAGAATCCTGCCGCAACAGTCATATTTCGTGGAACAAGAAAATAAACCCCTCTTATTAAATTTAAGATACCAGACATTTGAGAACCGGAATGCCATATGCCTTCCAGACGATGCCCACGCGTTCTAATGATCATCGGAGCCTTTTGTCTTCCTAGTGTTCTGTAATGCAAGGTTGAAAGATCATCACTTATAATTTGAAGCGCGTATAATATGTAATCTAAATATTGAATCTCCGCGATAGGTCTAAGTCCACGCATGGCCATACCAATACCTTGCCCTAAAATTGTAGCTTCTCTAATTCCAGCATCGGCTATACGAAGTGCACCATACTTTTTTTGAAGTCCTTCTAAACCTTGATTAACATCGCCAATATTACCAGAGTCTTCACCGAAAATAATAGCTTCAGGATATTTTTCAAAAAGCTTATCAAAATTATCTCTTAGTATAATTCTGCCATCAACTTTTTCAGAATTTTCATCATATAAAGGTTTAGAAAAATTAACTTTTAATGGATTATGACTAGATTCACTATATAAATGTGATGAATATTTAGGCTGAATATTTTCAAAATAAGTATTTATCCATGCTTTGAGGGTCTCTTTAGGCTTTGAGTTTTCTTTTACAGTGTATCTAAGTCCTTTCCTTGCAGCAGAGATTACATCTTTTCTAACGGGTTCGCTATTATCTCTCAGTCCCTTAATTAAATTCTTTATGAAAGCTTTGTTTTTACTTTGTTCAGCTAAACTTTCAAGAAGCACTAAAACATCTTCTTTTTCTTTTTCAATTGGTGCTAAATAAGCTTGCCAAGCTCTGTTTTTTCCTTGTCTAACAGCTATTTTACAGTTTTTTTCAAGATCTGTAAGATATGCATCATCAGAAATGTTATTTTCTATAATCCAAGCTCTCATTTTTGTGATACAATCGTGATCTTTTTCCCATTGGAGACGTTCAGGTGATTTATAACGTTCATGAGAGCCCGAGGTAGAATGTCCTTGCGGTTGTGTAAGCTCTTGTACATGAATAATTACAGGAACATGCTCATTTCTAGAAATTTCCCCTGCTTTTTTGTAAGTATCAATTAAACTGGCATAGTCCCAACCTTTTACTGTAAGAATTTCATAACCCGATTCGTTTTCAGTTCTTTGAAAACCACTTAATATTTCAGATATATTCTCTTTGGTGGTTTGATGTTTGGCATGCACTGATATACCATATTCATCATCCCAAATACTTATAACCATTGGTACTTGAAGTACTCCAGCAGCATTTACAGTCTCAAAAAATAATCCTTCACTTGTACTGGCATTACCAATGGTACCCCATGCTACTTCATTACCGTTTTTAGAAAACTTAAAACTATTTAAATTATCTAAATGGCGATACATTTTTGAAGCTTGAGCTAAACCTAAAAGTCTTGGCATTTGAGCTGCAGTTGGCGATACATCAGCACTAGAATTTTTTATTTGAGTTAAATCATTCCAGTGTCCGTGTTCATCTAAACTATGCGTTCCAAAATGCCCCCCCATTTGTCGTCCAGCAGTCATAGGGTCTGCTTTCAAATCGGTGTGAGCATATAAACCCGCAAAAAACTGATCAATATTAAGATGATCAATAGCCATCATAAAGGTTTGATCTCTGTAATAGCCAGATCTAAAATCACCTTGTTTAAATGCTCTAGCCATAGCTAATTGAGGTACTTCTTTTCCACCTCCAAAAATTCCAAATTTGGCTTTACCTGTTAGAACTTCTCTACGACCAAGAAGACTGCACTCACGACTTATTACAGCCGTCTCATAGTCCTTGATGACTTGTGTTTTAAAATCTTCGTAAGTAAGTTGTTGAGTTAAGTTAGGTGTGTCTTGCATAGTTGATAAATGTCATGCAAATTTAAACATTCTTTATAATTTAACAAAAGGAGTTTTTTGTTAAAAAAATGATAATTACACAATAAATCATAATTTTTACATAAAATATCAAAAAAAATATAAAAAAATCAGTTTTTTATTGAAAATATTTTAAAGCCATTTTC
>JBELHJ010000152.1:0-2796 GCA_042091495.1 Bacteroidota bacterium | reverse complement strand
AGCTAACGCAAAACCCACTATGGGAAGAATCCCACCACTAACATCTTCCACTTCACTAAGTGTTAATTCTCTAATCATTATATTTCTCCTTGATTTAATATCTAAATAACTTCCTTATTTGACGGTTAAGAAAAGCAAATCCTGTATTAATGATAGTATAAATTTAGTTACACATTGATAAAAATACAGGATTAATTGTTACTATCGAGCACTGTTTGCTCAGACTTGGGGAAAGAGCAAAATAAGCGCCACTATGCTTATAGACATACTTTAAAATTTAAGTCGCTATGGTGCTAAGATGCTAAGGTAGCATCGTGCATTACTATTGTAATTTCTTTTCTTAACTCAGTTATTTGCATCAAACGCGCAGCCACTACCTGCAGCTTTATCCATTGTCATTCACCTTGTGACCTAATTTACGTTCATTTTCTTCTCAGAAAAGAATCTTAGGATATGCCATATAACCATTGTTGGCAGTATTACCAAAGGTGGAACAATCATAGTGGCATATATTGGAGAAACCTGAAAAAAATCAATAATAAAAAAGGATGCTACAAAAAAGACAGGCAACACCAGTAAAAAAATCAAAGCTACCGCGCGGCTTCTAAACTTAGCGTTCATCATTACAGAATCCTATATATAACATCATATTACCGATCTGTTTAAGTTTTAGTGAGCATAAAATATCAGTGTTACCGCATACGATTAGTACGGAGTTTGTATAGGCTAATATCTATGACAGGCATAAATATAAACATCACAGGAACCATACCTAATAGATACATAAATTCAAAACCCGTATCTCGAGCCGCAAGCATAAAAAACATCATTACTGTAAAGCAAACAACAATCCACTCAGCTAAGAAAATGCACTTGCCAATACCAACCTGTTTTGTATCACCAGCTTCTAACGATTGCCACTTTCTTGGAAAGAATTTGCCCTTCAAGAAAAGCCATAGAACCATTACTAACGAGAGTGGTACGACTGGCGAAAGGTCACCTTCCGCCGCCGCAGGCATAACAAGATAAGCTACGGCTGAAGCAAGCAAGATCATTGAAAACACTATCGTCATTGCAGCGGTAATACTATCTCGCTGACCAGCAATAAAAACATATCTTTTGGTACCTAAATTCAAAAGAGCAGGAAATAATGGATTAAATCCTTTTTCTTTGCCTATCTTGTATAAAACCATAAAAAACCTCTAAATTTTCACATTAACCGAAAGCACAGAAAAACCCAAACCCAGCACTTCCTGCACCCATAACCGCCGTAGTAGCACCATTACCCATGGAGCTACCGGCAACTCCCAAGCCGACACTTCTAATACCCCAGCCAAGACGCGTAAATCCTGTTATTGAGCTGCTGCTTATAATAAAAGCCAGCTAGGCAGGTTCAGAGAGATCTTTTCCAAAACGATCATTTATCGACAAAACGATGCTGCCACCGGCTAATCCGGCCAAAAAAAGAACAAAGCCAACGTCATTATTAGGTAAGAAATAGTCAAAGAAGTGATATGCCAGCGGAAATGCCACCGATCCACTCATTCTAACAACTCCGCCAATCCAAATACTCTTCATTCTAGTTTCCTTAGTAAAAATAATTTAGTTAATTCTTCTTATTATAATGTTCATTAAGCAGAGCAGTATCCGCCCACAGCTCCACCTATAGCCGTACCAGCAACAGTAGATGGGCCTGACCAAAACCCAGCCCCCGCAACCGCCCCACCTGCAGCGGCCCCAAGGAATCCACAACCTGATACCGATGAACCGCCAGCAGCAAATGCGGCTGTCTGACCTATAGCATAGGCCGCCATTCCCATAGCTGCGCCAACGATGCCGCCAGCAACATTAGCTGCTCCTGGTACGCCACCACTTACATCTTCCACTTCACTAAGTGTTAATTCTCTAATCATGATCTTTCTCCTTAATTTAATATATAAGTAACTTCCATATGTTGAGGTCAAAAAAATCAAACCTTGTGTTGATAAAAGTGCAGGATTAATTGTTACTGTCGAGCATTATTTGCTTAGGCATGGGGAAATAGCAAAAGAAGCGCCACGATGTCCTATGGACACACCTTAAAATTTAACTCGCTATGGTGCTAAGGCGCCATCGTGCATTACTATTTTAATTTCTTTTATTAACTCAGTTTCAAGCAGCGGAGGAGCCGTAATAGCCAGTTTCTTACTCCTCAGCAGCACCACCTTTCCGTCTAGTATATTCAGCATTGATTGCATGCCAAAGGTAAGAACCATAGATAGCCCCAGCTATAACACTAATAGCCAGACTACGTAAAATGTCTGTGTCGACAGGATCATCGCCAATGAGCTTCAAGCTTAGCAAAATGGCTGAAAAGAGACCTCCCCCATAAATGAGTACTCCCCTTTTTAAAATCAATATAAGTCTGCCCTCAGCAAAAAAAGTTCGCAATCTATCATCATCCAAACTGTGAAAGAAATTTTTCTTCATAACAACAGTACCAATAGTCTGTAGATTTTGGTTTTTGAAATAAGCAAAGTATCAATAAACACAATTTTTGGCCAATATTCATAAACATAAAATTGAGTGGGGCCTCTGAAACACCCATCAGAGAAGTATTACGCCGAGCCCATGCCTGCAGCACCTCCATAACCCACAGCCCTAACCGCCCAGGCCATCCGTGTAAAACCCGTTGTTATATACCGACCATCCCAGTAGCTACACCAGACGCAGCGCCCAGAATACACCCTGCAGCCATACCTCCAGCTCCTTTATTGTAATTTCCGATAGCACCCGAAGCACAACCTATTGCGGCAC
>JBELHJ010000151.1:0-2956 GCA_042091495.1 Bacteroidota bacterium | reverse complement strand
ATTCTAATAAAGAAGTTTTGGGCTTTATTTCATATAACCAATTATCTTGCATTGTGTTTAAGCAGATTTTCTTTTAACGAAATTCTTAAGTTTTTTTACCAAGTTTTTTTTCTCATTATCGTGGTAACCATTTCCATAAGCACCATAACCATAACCATAACCATAACCGTAACCGTATTGGTCTTTCTTTTTATGCTTGTAGAAGTTTAGCACGTAATGAATATTCTTAACCTCTCCTTTGGCATACTTATTATTAATAATAGATAACATGCCCCGTTTAGAATAATTAAGACGCACCATATACAAGGTTGCATCTGCATATTGGGTTAATTCCATAGCGTCTGACACCAACCCTAAAGGTGGGGTATCTAATATAATGACATCATAGGTTGTTCTTAATTCTTTTATTAAATCACCCATAGCATCGCTCATTAACAGCTCTGCGGGATTGGGAGGTACCGGACCAGATAACATAATATCTAAACCTTCAACATGGGAATTGTTAATAACCTCTTGTTTGGTCGCATCGCCTACCAAATAATTAACTACGCCTTTATCGTTGGAGAGTTTAAAATCTTCAAAAATTTTAGGCTTTCTTAGATCCAAGCCCAACAAAATGGTTTTCTTACCAGATATGGCATAAGCTGTTGCCATATTCATAGCAGTAAACGTTTTGCCTTCTCCACTCACAGACGAGGTCACCATTAAGGTTTTTCCACCGGTCTCTTGAAGTTTACGCTTGTATATGAATTGTAAACTGGATCTTACAGCTCTAAAGGACTCTGCAATCATCGATTTTTTATGATCAATAAGCACTAAATTACTAGCGTATTTATTTTTTCCAATAACGCCCAACACCGGTATTTTAGATAAACGCTGCACTTGTTCGGCATCTCTTATATGGGTATCTAACAAAAATAAAATGACAATAAAAAATAAAGGTAAAGCGCCTCCTACTATAAGAGCAGCAATATAATTTAATGTAACATTAGGACCTACGCGACCACTACCAATATCTTTTGCAGAATCTATCACCACAATATCAGATACATTAGCCGCTTTAACAATAGCTGCCTCAGAGCGTTTTCCTAAATAAACATTATAAGCCTCTTGACTTAATTCCATTTGCCGTTGTAATCTTAAAAATTCCTGCTGATCTTGGGGTAACTGCGCCAATTTAGATTCAAAATCTAATACATTTTTTTGGATGTATTTTTTGTTTACTGAAAGAAGTTCTTTTGAAGCTTTAATGGATTCTAATAACACCTTTTTCTCGGATTCAATTTTTCGGTCTATATCAAAAAACAAGGGTGAAGAGTCTTGCGTCGTATACTCTAAATTTTTACGTTCTATGGCTAAAGCAGTGATATTTGTAACCCCTGAACTAATTCCTCCCTCTTCTAAACCTACGCTACTAGGTGCAGCAATTTCACTGTAATCTGTTTTGTTAATTAAATAACGTTCCAAAGCATTAAGATATCTTAGCTTTGAATTATTGGCTTCAATGTTAGCTTCGTAAGTTTTTATGCGCTCATTAATTTCTAACATCTCGTCATCTATATCGAATACCTTATTAGTTTGCCGAAACGTATTTAAATCGGTGGTAAATTTATTAAGGTTAGCTCCTACCGCTTGTAGGCTGCTATCTATAAATCTTATGGTTTTGGTAGCATATAGATTTTTACGTTTTAATTCGGTCTGGCTTAAAACAGAAACTGTTGTATTTAAGTAATCAACAATTTTTTGTTTGTTAGTTCCTTTCAATGTCAATTTTAAAACTGAACTGGATTTATCAAGCGGCTGGATTTTAATCTCATTCTTGAAAACATCCACTATGGAATTAAAGTCTAAAAGCTTTATGAAAACTGTGTTATTAAATGGAATTTTATCAGATTCAATGAGAACAATTTTACCTTTTAGAAAGGACTCATTTATTACCTCATTAAAATTATAAATCTTAACAAATTCTTCATTATTAACTTCAATCTGACTTTTAGATTTATTACTATAATTTTGAGTATTTATTAGATGACTTGGAAAAGAGGTTCTTATCTCAAATTGATTTTGGTTAAGAATTGTTATGCCTAAAGGTTGGTTAATAATCTGATTTTGAGATAAATCGGGTAAAAACTCAAAGGGAGCTTCTTTGTAAATATCTTTTAAGTAATAATCCCCTTGATCCAAATAATTAATGTAAAACTTTAAAGAATCTACTACCAATTCATTGTGAGATCTTGTCTTAATCTCCGTTAAAATTTTACTCACTTTACCAGATACCCCGCCCCAATTAAAAGAAATACTGGTATTGGCTGTAAAAAAAGGATTTTGTTCGTTTTCAACTGAGATTAATGAATCTAATTGATAAATACTTTGCTTAGTTTTGTTAAAATAATAGGCATAACTCAAGAACAACATTATTACAAAAACAAAAACATACCATAAACTAAAAATTTTAAAAACTAAACCTCTAAAATCAAAATTTAAAGAACCTTTTGATGAAAAATCTAAACCAAAATTAGTATTGTTTTCCAAATCTTAAAGCTTTAATAATACTATGGTTGTTGTTGCTAAAGAAACCAACGTCACTATACTTTGTAGGGCCTGCATAGCTGTAGTCCCCGTTCCCAAAGTTTTTACCTTTAAAGGCTTAACATAAATCATATCATTGGGCTGTATATAATAGTACGGTGAATTCATGATGTTTACATCGGTGAGATCTAAATGGTGAATTTGTTGCCCCTCAGGATATTGCCTTATAAGCATCACATCTCGCATGTTACCAGTTACAGGAATTTCACCGGCGTTTGCTACAGCTTCAAAAATAGTAGCCTGTTCTTGAAATAAAGTTTTTGTTCCAGGACTGCCTATTTCTCCTGAAGCTACATAGCGTAACCCACCTAGCTTAACGGTAACAAATAAATTGGCCGTAGTTTTAAATTGATCTTCAAGTAAACGG
>JBELHJ010000150.1:0-3014 GCA_042091495.1 Bacteroidota bacterium | reverse complement strand
TTTTTTACATAATGCTACCGCAATACCTTTCTGCCTCAATTTTATTTTTTGGCTTTAGTAACTAAATCAATAAAAATAATTGCATTTACACTGAGATAGGTTAGCGCAGGTAGTGTTTGGATAAATGTGTCATTGATTTTTATTCTAACGCCAACACCCAATAGCATCATCACCGAAAGCCCTAATGATGATATTATTAGTATCCTTTTATCAAAAAAACCTAAGATGGAACCTACTCCACCCAATAACTGGAAAAAACCAACAATTGTTCTGTATTCTGACAAACCATAACGATAAAATTCATCCATAAATAAATCACTGT
Organism: Bacteroidota bacterium; assembly: GCA_042091495.1. Classification (GTDB taxonomy): domain Bacteria; phylum Bacteroidota; class Bacteroidia; order Flavobacteriales; family Flavobacteriaceae; genus JBELHJ01. Next base: position 2,692 of record JBELHJ010000150.1, on the reverse strand, counting down.
AAAAACAGGCCAAACCAAAGAAAATAAAAGATATACCTGAAAAAAATGACAAAACTATCCTCATGATAATTATGATGAAGATTAAGTCAACTTTTCTATATAATCATCAATTGCTTGCCTAATCATTGAGGATACATTTTCCTTTTTGTTTTTGGCTATTTTGTAAAGCTTATCAGCTTGCTCGTCCTCGAGTTTAATTTTGATTCTCTGCATAATGCTAAAATAGCAAAATTCGCATTGGAATATTCCTTAACGAGCGACATTAAATAATCGATATTTAAAATCATAGGGTAAAACCAACATACTGGTAAAAAAATGAAATTAAAGTGTACCCAAAAAAACAAACCCCTATTATTAACGGGGGTTAAAAAACTATTAAACGGATAAAGAGGATTAAATTTATAACTACTGTTAAAAGTTTTGATTGCAGAAACAATGAAGTTAATTTTAATTATATAAAAAAGTTAATTCCACTATTTATTGCACCAAAAAATATATTACCGCATATGCAAATAATCAGGAAATCATTTCTTAATAAAGACTAAAAATTTAATCAGAATATTTTCGTAAAAAATTTGTTTTGATGCTTGATTAAACTGAATCAAAAAAATGAATTTTTTCGATTAAAGATTTTTTTTTAAGTCCTTAAAAAATTATGAATTAAACTAATTAAATGTTAAAGAAATATAGATTCAAAAAAACTAAAATTTTTGTTCTTAATTACATTGACAATCAATTACATATTAAAGTAATTTATATTTCAGAAAAACATAATAATATGAAAAAATTAAAAATTAATAACTTATTGATCGTACCCTTATTTTTATTTACTATTCTCTCGTGCAAAGATAGTGGAGGGATATGGGTTGAAGATGGGTCTAATTATAAATTTGGGCACAATAGCATGTCATCTAACTTGATTTCACTTGCCAAGGCATATTCAGATCGTGATACTGAAAAACTTTTCACTTTTTACTCAGATAGTTTTTTAACTGATAAACGAAAAGAGTGGTCAAAAAAATATCTAGGATCTTTAGACTCTTTGTCAATGGTGCCTTACAAAGTTATTCCACTTGTTTCTGAAAATGGAAAATATAGGGAGGTTATTGCTTGGTCTAAAGAAGAAAGAATATACAAGAACGGTTCTTATGAAAAGTTTGACTTGATGGAGGTTTTTGGACTTGACGAGACAGGTAAAGTTAACTTGTTCAAGCAGTGGAAAGCGATTGATACTGTTAATTTCGGTATGCCATATGGTGGAAAGTTTATCGGAGTTGGAGATAATGAATACTCTGGAAGACCACTTGTATTCTCTAATAGGGGTGAGGTTGAAATAATTGAAGAGCTGGCTTTAGCTTATAACGAAATGAATGTTAAATCTTTTTCGGAATATTTTGCAGAAGAAGTAGAATTTAAAAGCTACGACGGCAAAACGTATAATTATAAAAAAAGTGAATTATCTCAAGCTTTTAAGCCATACAAATCTATAGATTGGAAGTTAATATCAATTGTTCCATTGAAAATATTTAATACAGACGCTGCTTCAGGCGCAATGGTTCTTTCAACTGAATCCAGGGTCTTTAAAAATGGGAAAAAGTGGGAAAAAGAGTTAATGGAGTTGATTTACTTTGACTTAGAGGGGAAGATTTACGCAATGCTTCAGTTTGCAAGGTAAACTGTAAAATCATCAAAAATCAGGTCTTAGATAATAATCTCAAACACTCTATTTCTGGGAGGCACGTCTTGATTTATATATAAAATTACTTAAAATAGCAATCATAATTAGAACTAGTCCGAGATAAAAATTTAAATTCATAAGCTCATTTTGACCAAAAATTACTAAAGCTAATATTATACCGTATATGGGTTCCATATTTAAGATTAACATAATAGAATATGGATTGAGAACTTTTATTAATGATATTGATTTGGTTATTGCATAAGCAGTACAAATACTTGATAAAATTAAAATCCATAAAAAATCGTTCACTGAAAATTGAAAAAAAAATTTATTGAATTCCCCAGAGTAAAACATATAGGTGCTAATAAATAGAGCACCTATAGTCATTTCATAAAAGTTAAGTGTTGTGGCTGAATATTCGTTGATTAATTTACCGTTAATCAAGGTGTAAAATACACCTAGTACAGTTGCCAAAAGGGCAACTGACATACCAAAAAAATCTTCAGGAGTAGATTTAAAAATAATTAATGTACCAATCATTGCAATAGTTCCAAAAATTATCTCATATATTAAAATTTTTCTCTTATAAAATATAGGTTCTAAAAAAGCAGTTATAATTGCACCGGTAGATAACATAGCCAATGTTGGTGAAACTCCAACAAGTTTTACTGATTTAAAAAAAGCAATCCAGTGTGAGGCGATTAAGAATCCAGCAAGTGTCAAACTAGGTATCTTCTTTGAATTGATTTTAGTGATTCCTGAATTAGTAAAAAGCATAAAAATCAACAAAATAATTGAAGCGAAAATCATTCTATACCAGACAATAGTTATAGCATCCCAACTAATTAACGCACCTATTATAGATGTAAAACCAAAAATGAAAACTATAAAATGAAAATGAATTACACTCCTAAATCTATTTTCCTTCACACAAAATCAATTTAATTAACCGTTGGTTTAAATTGAGGGACAATTCTTGCTTTAGTTTTTTGCTCAAAAGAATAAGCAATC
>JBELHJ010000149.1:0-3032 GCA_042091495.1 Bacteroidota bacterium | reverse complement strand
GTGATCAATGGGGAAATATTACTACAGGTACAGAGCTGGTAAGAAGAATGAACCCGGGGGAAGAAGCAAAGGCATATGCCATGACTTGCCCACTTATAACTAAGTCTGATGGGTCTAAATTTGGAAAATCTGAAGGGGGTAACGTGTGGTTAGATGCTTCTAAAACATCGGTATATAAATTTTATCAGTTTTGGTTGAATACTACGGACGAGGATGCTGAAAAGTACATCAAGATTTTTACATTCTTAGATCAAGAAACCATCAAAGTTTTGATAGAAGAACATCATCAAGCACCTCATTTAAGAACTTTACAAAAACGTCTAGCGGAAGAATTGACGTGTTTTGTGCATTCTAGAGAAGCCTATGAAAATTCTGTAAAAGCTTCACAGGTGCTGTTTAGTAAAAATTTTATTGAAGACATTAATACTATAAATGAAACGCTATTTTTGGAGGTGTTTGAAGGCGTACCAACTAAAGAATTACCACTAACAATGCTAGATGAAGGTGTTGATATGATTGCTGCACTTTCAGCTCAAACAGGATTTTTAAATTCTAATGGTGAAGCCAGACGTGCATTAATAGAAAATGCGGTAGGTGTTAATAAAGTCAGGGTTAAAGAAGATTATAAGCTTTCTAAATCTGATCTTATTCATGGGAAGTATATAACCATTAATAAAGGAAAAAAACATACTTACATTATAAAGTTTAAATAAAAAAAGGTCTGATAATTCAGGCCTTTTTTTTATGTTATAATACCATTAGGTTACAGCCTCTGATGTCTGAATGATCAAAGCGGCCAAGAATTTCAAAACTATTATTTGAATGAACTTTCCCTAAGTCTTGTGTAGCAATAAAGGCACAAGAGTTATAATTGGCCAAATCAATAATATTTATACCACCGCTTTTAGTGGTATTTGATATTGAAAGAGGATCTTCAGGCTCTCTAATTAAAATTTTCATCCAGGGTGGACAGCTAAATAACCCATCTCCTCTAGAATAAGCTTGACTCAATAACTCGGTCATACTATATTCACTATGAATATGATCTACCCCAAACCCTTTTTTTAGGGTATGATGTAGTTCTTCACGTATAAGTTCTTTTCGGCGCCCTTTCATGCCTCCAGTTTCCATAATAATGGTGTGTTTTAATTTAAAGCTCTCTTGTTCAATAAAATCAAGTAAAGCAAAAGAAACCCCAATTAAAAGTGTTTTTTGGCCTTTGTTTTCCAGTTCAATTATTTTTTGTCTTAAGGCATTAGTGTTGTTGAGGTAGAAACCGCTATCTGTATTTTTTGAACGTTTAATAAGGTCATTAACCATATAAATTAAAGAGGAGCCTTCACGTTCAAGATAGGAGGGCAGTAGTGCCAATACAACATAATCTTCAATGTTTCCGTAAAAAGTTTCAAACCCTTTTAAATAAGATGATTCGTAGATCTTTAAGTCGGCCACATGGTGTTTACTTGTTACTACACCGGTGGTTCCAGAACTAGTAAATGTAGCTTCGGTATTTAATGAGGAACTTATCACCTTGTGTGTTTTAAAAAACTGAATGGGTAAAAATGGGATATCGTTGTAATGTGTTACATCTGAAGTGGCAACATTTAATAAATCACAATATGAGCGGTACACTCCATTATTCTGGTATTGGTATTTAAACACTTTTAAAACGGTTTGCTCGAAGGCAAACTCAGAGTTTATTTGGAACACATCATTAGGTGATATCATACCACAAAAGTATATAAAATAAAAAAGCGCCAACTTGCGTTAGCGCTTATTTTTATGATAAGTAATGAGTTACTTAATAACTAGCTTTTGAGTTGCAGAAGCTCCGTTTTGAGTTAATTTCATTAAATAAATCCCTTTATTTAATAGAGAAACATCTAACGTATTGTTATTAACACGCTCGTTAATGACCTCTTTACCCAAAATATCAAATACAGTAGCTGTTATGGTCTCTGTAAATTGAGAAGTAATCGTTACTGAACCACTTGAAACAGGATTTGGATAAACTTTAAACATATTTTTAAGTACACCTTGAATTGATAACGATGGATCATCATTTTCTAAGCCAGGAGAAAATAAAGCGTTTGGTGAAATTGTCGTGTGATTTACAAAATCTCCGGTAAAATCTGGACTTCTTGCTATAGATTGATCACTTCCTGCATTGGAATAATCAACTTGAAGGACAATACCTCCAGAAGCATTTTTAAGATATATTGTATCTCCACCGTTATTTAAACCTAAAGAGTTAGAGCTTGCAGTAAATGCTACTCCAGCATCAAAACCAGTTGGTGTACCGCTGCCAAATACGACTAAGAAAGAATTGGCAGGAATTACAGTGCCTTGCTCAAAAGTATGTCTTGTGTTATCACCTCCATTACTTCCATCTGAAATAACGTATCCACTTAAATCAAAATCTGAAGATCCAGTGTTATAAAACTCAATAAATTCATCATCACTAAAATGAGCAGTGCCATCACCATTAGCGTCACCATCAGTTGAGTCAGGATCAGCATTAATCTCGTTAATTACAATCGCAACAGGATCACAATTAGATGCTGCCACGGTGCCACTTAAAGTTGTACCATCACAATCACCACCGTTTATAGTAATGTCCCATGCATCTCCTTCACTTAAACCCGTAATGGTAATAGTACCATCAGCAATTGCAGCAGGATCATCTCCTCCAATTTGTCCATTAGAAGTAGTGATTACACTAGTTATGCTTGCTTCTAATCCAGAGTAAGGTATTGAAATAGTAACAGTATCGTTATTGTCTCCAACTGTATTTGTACCACAAACAATTCCAGCCGTTCCAAGGGTTAAGTCACAGGTACCACAATCAGAAACTGGTCTTTGTCCAAGTGAAGGACATGCGCCGGAAGATTTCATAACAACATTAGACATGGTGTAACCTGAGTATCCATCAACACCGTCATCTGCGTATTGTACGCCTATAAATACGTTACTATCCGTAACAGATGATAAATCCAGACTTATAAATCCAGGGTCAGTAAGAGTAGTTACTG
>JBELHJ010000148.1:1170-3076 GCA_042091495.1 Bacteroidota bacterium | reverse complement strand
GGTTGTTTAATTCATACCCTGTTACTTTCTTTGGGTTTTTCTATTATAATTAATAAAAATGACACCCTATTTTATATAATTAAAAGTCTTGGTGGATTTTATCTATTGTTCTTAGCTTATAAAGTTTACTTTAATAATAATGATGTTTTACTAGCTGAAATTAAAACTGAAAGAAATTTATATAAATATTACTCAAGGGGGATCACTATGAATCTTCTGAATCCTAAAGTTAGTTTATTTTTTTTAGCGTTATTCCCAACTTTTCTATTTACAAATTCGCTTTCAACAGAGATTCAATTCATTATTTTAGGTAGCATATTTGTAATAATTTCATTCTTTGTTTTTTCAACAATAGCTTTATTATCATCATATTTCAGAAATTTTCTGATTACAAACCCTAAGAGTACCAGTTTTTTAAAATGGACACAGTTTATTGTTTTGGTTAGTCTTGGCATTTTTGTGTTATTTCAAAAAAAATAAGTTTATTTTTGAGTTGACTAACCTACACGAAATGTCTAAAAGAGTTAAAATAATAGAATGCCCTAGAGATGCTATGCAAGGAATAAAATCAATTATTCCAACACATATTAAAGTTCAGTACATCCAATCTCTTTTACGTGTAGGGTTTGATACTATTGATTTTGGAAGTTTTGTATCTCCCAAGTCAATCCCCCAGATGGCTGATACAAAAGCAGTTTTGAGTGGCTTAGATTTATCAAATACATCCAGTAAATTATTAGCGATTGTTGCTAACAAACGCGGTGCAATAGATGCCTCTGAATTTGAGGAAATTGATTACTTAGGATTTCCATTTTCAATTTCTGAGATTTTTCAAATGAGAAATACACACAAGACTATTAAAGAGTCAATGTCAACATTACAAGATATATTAGATATTGCATCCAATAGTAACAAAAATGTAGTTGTTTATCTATCTATGGGATTTGGTAACCCATACGGCGATCCATGGAATGTTGAAATTGTTTCACAATGGGTAGATAATCTTGCAGGATTAGGTGTTAAAACATTATCAATTAGTGACACAATAGGCTGTGCTACACCAAAATCAATAGACTTAATTTTTAATGATTTAATTGACCGTTATCCAAACATTGAAATTGGTGCCCATTTTCATACAACTAAATCTTCATGGTTCGAAAAAATTGATACAGCTTATAATGCAGGCTGCAAAAGGTTTGATGGAGCTATTCAAGGCTATGGAGGATGTCCAATGGCAAAAGATGAGTTAGTTGGAAATATGCCTACAGAAAAGTTACTTTCTTATGTCACTTCTAAAGCAGAAGATTTATTAAAGGCAACAAGCTTTGAAAGTGCCTATAATGAGGCTTCTAAAATTTTTAACAACTATTTTTAATTGAGTTGTTTTAATTTATTCTAAATAACAATTTCATTATCAGTGTTGTAGACATCTTATTATCTAGTTTTTTATTTGTAATTTCAGTAAAAACAGTATTATTATGGCTATTCGTTTATCAAATTCTTGTTTAAATTGTGAAAATTTAATGGATGGAGGATTGTGCTCAAAACACAATACCATGGTTTCCAAACGCTATACTTGTGATGTTTTTCAGTTAAAATCTGAATACAAATCTGACCGTAATTGTTCGTCTTGTAAAAGTTTTAAAATGTCATCTTGTGCCAATCCAGATAGTGCCTCTCCAGGCATGTTGTGTGGAGAATGGGCACCACAAGCCAATGCTTAATTTTTTAGAATTTAAATTCCAAAGTCGTGTAAAAATTTCGATTTGGTGAAGGAATTATTCCAGGTCCAGGATATCCTGTTGCACGTCGTGTAAAATAATTATTGTTCATAACGTTATTTACTCCCAACTCTATTTTAAATTTATTGTATTTGTATGACGCGGACAGATCCAGAATATTATAT
>JBELHJ010000148.1:0-1109 GCA_042091495.1 Bacteroidota bacterium | reverse complement strand
GCCTGAAACTGCATTAGATGCATCTGTGAATTGACTTGAGAGATAGGTAAACTGAACATTAGTAAAAAATGATTTATATCCAAATTTTATTCCTGTTTTAAAATTTGTATTTGGGACAAACTCCACTTTATTTCCTTCTACACCTGGGGTTAATGCGTTTAAGTATTTAGAGTCAATAAGTGATAAGTTTATAAAGGTATTAAGTGTAAAGGCATTGTCATCAAAAAGCACTCTCCTCAAATTAAAATCAATTATCGACTCAAAACCATACATTATAGCATCTCCTACATTGCCTCTTTCACTCTTTACTCCCTGTGGTGTTGCTTTTTGGACAAATCCAATCCGGTCTTCGTAAAGAAGACTAAATGCCGTAAAATCATATGAGAATAAACTTTTATACTTTCCTCTTATACCAGCATCAAAAGTAAACCCTTTTTCATCTGTAATATTTGGATTTATTAGGTAGGCGGGATTTACAATACTAATATCTGAAAAGGTTACAGATCTGTAATTTTGAGAGATATTAGAGTAATATTCAAGATATTTATTCGGTTTAAAGCTCACACCTAGTCCAAGTAGCATAAATTGTCTTTCTCTAATTTCATCTTCATAAATGGTTTGATTATCATAAACTAAATCTCCATCTCTTATAGTTATTTTTTTGTAATAACCATGACTTTCAGTTTTAATGTGTTCCAGTCTTAAACCCGGTGTTATAGATAATTTATCATTTAAGTAAAAAATATTTTCAGCAAACAATGATAAGTTTAAGTTTGGTAAAGTATAGTTTGATTGATTTGCATAATTAGGGTACAAATCCGTTTGGATTTCAAAATTGGCATCACTTCCATTAGATCCTGGCCCTTGGATACTCGTATTGTTTGCTTTGTAAAACTTAGTTCCTATGAGAAAGGTCGCCTCTTTACCAATGATTTTGTATTTATTAAGATATTTGGTTTCAAAACCAAAATTTTGGAATTCTCCTTTAATTAAATCGCGCTCCTCCATATTGTCAATTTGATCAGAACGATTAGTTCTAAATCCAATGGCATCACGAGAAGCATTCAAACCAAAAAATGAAAATGTAAAATCAGCATTATTTTTGAAGG
>JBELHJ010000147.1:0-3112 GCA_042091495.1 Bacteroidota bacterium | reverse complement strand
CAATTATTGTGTTTTTCCAATTGAAATAATTCTCAACAAACTTTTCCCCATCTTCTTTAGTTTCCTTTTTTTTATTTAGTAAGCTATTTAAATATTCAATAATTTTAGTTGACTCAATTGCATTCGAACTTCCTGATAAAGACATTTCCCATTGATTAGTTGAGCATCTTGTTCCCCATTTAAAATATGCTTTACTTCCTTTTTTAAAATCTTCTAACATTTCAATAGCTATTGATATAGACACATCGCTATCATCAAATGATAGAAAAACTGAATCCCCATCTGCATCATCAGATAGTCTAAATGAATAAAGATTATCATTCAAGTTTGTTTTTATCTTTAAATACCATTCTTCACAAGAAGTACTCCCCATTCCTGTAACGTACATATTATACTTATCATTAATCTGATTAATTACAAATGTTGGATTGGTATATGGATATTTACCACTTCTCCCTGAAGCTAAAGCAACAATGTAATCACCATCAAAAACATCGTGCTTCTTTTTAAAAGACCATTGTGCAAAGGATGATATTGTTACAAATAATGTAAGTATAGTTATGATTTGTTTCATTGGTGTATTTGGGGTTTAATATGGCGGTTGCCGATTGGTTTTTTTTGAATGTTGTAGGATCATCCAGAGGATGATCCGTACAAGAACCTATCTATTCTTTTACAATCTTAATAGTTTTAGAATAACTATCAGATGATACATTTAACAAGTAAATACCTTTATTGAAGTTTGATAAATCTATAGTGTTTTCACCTTGTCTTAAAGCACCTTTAGCAACTGTTTTACCAAGTATTGATACTAAGTTGTAGTTGCCTTCTAAAGTGCTGTCTATGGTAATAAAATTGGTAGCAGGGTTAGGGTAGATAGTTAAATTTTTAAAATACTCTTTTGTTGATGCTGTGGAGGAGTTTCTGACGAAACGGACAGAAAACCCCCTAGTATTAACTAAATAACGATTGAAACCCCACAAATAATTTAAACTATGAACTAATTGTCTTCCCCAAGACCTGTCTGAATCAAAAGATGTAGAAGTCCAAAACAAAGTACCAGTACTTTCATATCTGTAATTACCATTATATCTTTCCCCTACAGGAAATGAATTAAAACCACTTAAATTATTAGTTGATTGTTCAAAACCAATGTTTCCCTCCGTATAGTGAATTTTCCATCCTGTGGTGGAGGCCATCGCCTTGGCTATTTTGTTTTCTGAAGTTGTGTCATCATAATTATAGCCATTTGCTATGAGGTAGTTTTCAAGCGTTGTCCACTCGGCATCACTTGGAACGTGCCAACCCTCAGGCACAAATTCTTTGTTTGGGGTGTTTTCATCATTATCGTGGATACCCATAACAGCATACCAATTATAAAGTCTTTCTTTTGTTGGGTCATTGTCATAATAACACCAAGCACCTGTAGTGAGATTTTTCCATTCTGTTGCATCTGTAACTTGTGGTATCTCAGTACCGTCTCTGTAAGTAATAACCTCCGCATTTTCTATCGCCCAATCTTGAATTCCATAATTAATCCACTCAAAGGAGTTTCCGTCTTGGTCAGTAGCTGTACCATCAGCATAGCGTTGTTCGCCTTGTCCAAAGAATAGAAAAGGATAAAATAAAATAATTGTTAATAAATGCTTCATAGTAAATTTAATTTGGATTAAAAATTTGATTACTAATATATTAAACGTATTTAATACATCAAATTAATATAGAACATACTCGTTAAACTGTTGCAATAATTTTATAAATCATTGATAATAAGTGTTAGCGATGGTTGAGGTGGTAAGCCGTACAAAAGATTTCATTGCTGATATAATTTCAAGGTATACCCTAAAATATATCACAATTTATTACTGATTATTTGATACAATTTATTATTTTTATATCACGTTAAAAATATATCAATACAAATATGAAAGTTCAATACATCAGGGTATCAACTACAGAACAAAAAACAGACAGACAAATTGAAAAGGGAATCAAGTCTTATGAAGATGAAATATCAGGAAGCATAGCATTTGCAGATAGACCAAAAGCCAAGTTATTAATCAGGGATATCAATAATGGTAAAATCACAGATGTAATTGTACATTCAATTGATAGGCTTGGTAGGAATACCTTAGACATCTTAAATACAATACAAGATTTAACATCCAAGGGTATCAATGTTATATCACGAAAAGAAGGATTTGAAACCCTATTACCTGATGGAACTGAAAATCCTACAACCAAAATGATGATAAGCATCTTAGCTACATTATCTGAATTTGAATTAAACAGAATCAAAGAACGTCAAAGGGAAGGTATTGCGATTGCAAAAGAACGTGGCAGATATAAAGACAATGGCGGTAAACCATCAGAAACCATTGAACAGTTTTTAAACAAGGCTAAGAATAAGAAGTGTTACAACCTAATAAAGAATGAAAACGAATCACTTAGAAGGGCATCAGCATTGTCAGGTGTATCATATGGAACTTCTGCCAAGGTTAGTAAACTGATAAAGCAAGGATATTAAGATTATGAATCGCCTTTGGCGATCATAATCGCCATATCTTTTTATTCAATTTCAATAACTGGATTTTGAAAATATAGCGTAAATCCTTTTTTTTCTATATTTAGTTGTCAATGCTTGTAAATTCAATCAGTTTCGTAAGGATAGTCACTAAACCTTTCAATAAATCTATAATCTTTATCAATATTCCATTGCACTTGGTATGATTCTCCACTTATGACATCTAACATTATAAAGTTAAAATCATTATTTGTTGGGTATAATTTAAATCTCCCGTTTTTTTGAGTGCCATAGAAGTCTGTTTCAATCGCATCTTCAAAAGTTACAGGACCATCTGTTGAATCTGTTTCACCAATCATCATCTTTCTAAGTTCGAACATATCTTTGGCATCACTAACTGAAACTGCTAATTCTTTATCATTTAAAACAGTTTTTGTTTGTTTAACATCTGTAAGTCCAATTTGAAGTTGCCATATACGCCCTGTAGCAGTATCTAAAAGAAGTGAAGTGAATATATTTGATGTCTCATAAACCTTATATCTTTCAATATTTTCTTGACCATAACCTATAAATGATATGAATAATAAT
>JBELHJ010000146.1:0-3118 GCA_042091495.1 Bacteroidota bacterium | reverse complement strand
TAAATACTACTTGGTAACTCAGATAAGTCAATGGTTTTTGATGTAGATTTCAATAGCTCCCTTCCACTAATGTCATAGACTTTAGCAGTTGTAAAGTCTTGTTCGATATTTATTATTGAAGAGGTTGGGTTAGGGTAAACAATTAGATTATTAGTTGTTTGTTTTGGAGAAATACTTAAAGTTTTCTGTCTCACAAAACGAACAGATAGCCCCAGTTTAGGAGTGTTGCCATCCACCATATACATGAGCCTAGTACTATTGTATCCAATTTGATAATACCATGGCATGATGTTTCCGAAATCACCACTATCAATAGTAGAACCATAAGTTTCGCCATAAGTCTCATTAGACCAAAAAAATGCTCCTAATCCATAGGAATAAAAATTTGCATCCCAATAATCACCACGAATTCCCAAAGGAAATGCATTAAATAAAGATGAATTATTAAGACTTTGTACAGCTCCTGGATTGCCATTTAAATCAGAGGAATTCCATAAAGTTTTTGATGCCATTGACTTTGCAATTTTATTATCTGATCTGGTACCATCAAAATTAAATCCATTTAAAACCAAATAATCAATTAAATTTTCCCATTCCCTGTTTGTTGGTACATACCAACCATGTGGAGCGAGTTCTTTGTTAGGAGTGCTTGAATCATTATCGTGAATCCCACGAACTGCATACCAATTATACAAAATACCTTTAGATGGGTCATTATCGTAATAACACCAAGCGCCGGTTGTTAATGAATACCATTCCTCGGGTGATGATACTTGAGGAATTGGGGTTCCATCTCGATACGAAATTACTTTTGAATTTTCTATTGCCCAGTCAAGGTTTCCATATGATTTCCAGCGAAAAGAATTCCCATTTTGGTCCAAATCTGATGAGCATGAAACCTCAAATATTTGTTGATAAATACATATATCTGGGTTTTGATAAATTTCGTTAAGACTATTATTTAAATCGTTGGCTTCAGGACCTTCAACCAATGTAAATCTATACGAGCCGTCACTAAATCCATTTGTATGCAATACCCCTCGTGCATCTTCAATTTCATTCCAAGTTCCACCACCACAATTAACATTTCCTCCAGATATTATTAATGAGGAAATATTGTCAGTACTTTGGTCTAAGTCATGGTCTAAATTAGCATCAACACTAACTGTATTTTGCATTGCACATATCCTCAAAACACCATTGGTTGTAAAATCTTGAATAGTTAATATTTCGTAAATATATTCGCCTGCAAAGTTTTGATAAGCTATAGTAGCAAGAGGATATTCATATCTGTTTTGAGTGTATTCATCAATATAGCCATCAAGGTTTACATCGGATGTATTAGGGTCTGTAACACCATCGTTATTTCTATCAGCATCAATTATATCAAAGATTCCATCATTATCGGCGTCTCTTAATTGAGCAGAATATATATAGTAGTAATCGTACTCCAGAACTTCCCAGATATAGTTTTTAGTAAAACTCGGATTTCCGCCTGAAACATCAACATCAATATCACATAAATTGGAGGGATTCTCATTAATTGAAATTTCTATACTGTCTGGCTCAATTATTGTAAAGTTTTGAGTTACTGGACAACTTGAATTTCCTTGTGAAACACTTACAGTATAGCTTCCTGGAGATAAATTTGAAATGTGATTTGATAGCGTGTTATTCACGTAATTATTTGGTCCACTCCAACTGTAGATATAATCATTAAAATGAGATAGATTAACTATAATTTCACCATCATTACTGCCATAACAACTAATATTTTTTACATATGAAAAGTCTGGACCATTAAATGGGTCGTTAATATCATTTACAATTTGTACAGGAGAAATTTGATAATCTGGTTGAACCCTGATTTGAATTGTAATTTCACTAGAATTACATCCTGTATTTGAATTATCTTCTCTAATATCAAATGTATAAATACCTCCTGTATTTACACCACCTCTAATAGTTAAAACATCATCTTCTGTCAGTAATGTTTCAAGACCGGGTGGTAAACCTATAATACTAGGAATAGTCTCTCCATTAAATTTTATTTGTATGCTCAAAATAGATGAACCTACACAAACAGTTTGTGATAGTGACATTGATGAACTTAAAACTTCTAGGCCGGAATACAAACCGTCGTCATAAAATTGCCACCCGAAATTGTCAATCATATATTGTCTATAATCAGGGTTGCAATACTTTAAATTTTCTGCACCAAACTCTACATATTGTATTTCATAAGTTCCGTTAATATACTTTTGGGTTATTTTTTTTATAAGTTCGCTGTAGTTAGCAGCAGACAGTCCTGAGTAACTCAGGAAATCTTCAAAAAATAATGGGGATGAAATATTAAAATCCCAATTGCTGATATCCTGGTTAAAGCTTGATGCAAAATAAAACATCAGGCTTACATCAATTACATTGTTTACATTCCAAGAGCTAATATCTGCATCAAAATTTGTTGCTCCGTAAAACATAAACGACATATTATCTACATTAACGACGTTCCACGAACCTATATTTTGATTAAAACTAAAAGCATTCTGAAACATATTCGACATATCAAAAACATTAGATGTGTCCCAATTACCTATGTCTCGGTTAAAAGAATTAGCATTGCTAAACATACTTGACATATTAGTTACATTAGATGTATCCCAGCTTCCTATATCTTGATTGAAGCTTTGAGCAGAACTAAACATATCTGACATATTAGTTACATTACTGACATTCCAATTTGCTATGTCTTGATTAAATGATTCGGCATAAAAAAACATATGGTCCATCCTTCTGACAATAGATGTATCCCAGTAACCTATGTCTTGGTTAAAGTCAGTAGCATAATAAAACAACTCATCCATATCAAAAACATTTGATGTATTCCAATTACCTATGTCTTGATTAAAAGAATGTGCGTCCTTAAACATTCCTGACATATATACAACATTAGATGTATCCCAGCTTTCTATATTCTGATTAAATGAAGTAGCGCCACTAAACATGTATCTCATATTGACAACATTAGAAGTATTCCAATTGCTTATATCCTCATTGAATGTTTCTTTGTCCATGAAAAGTTCAGACATATCTGTTATGTTAATAACATCCCAAGTAT
>JBELHJ010000145.1:0-3154 GCA_042091495.1 Bacteroidota bacterium | reverse complement strand
AATCAAAAATAATGCAAAAAAAAATTTTAGTAATTACTAATCAAAGAGGATATAATGAGCATAGAAATTTTTTAGGAAGAGAAACCAAAAAATATAAAGTTTATAGAGTTAGAGATTTAAACTCAATTAGTTTTGCGCTTTTTAAATTAATAATAAATCATTCTTCTAAAATATTATTACAATGCTATAGTGGGTTTAGCTTCAAAAAACATGATTTAGTTCACCTGTGGAACGGAATTTCATTTAGAAAACAACCATTTGTGTCAACCCTTGAAATGCCAGATTATATGGGGTATAAAGAAGGGAGTTATCTTTTAAGTTTAAAAAGATGTTATTGGAAAAGCAAGTACTGCAAAAAAATTATTTTTATTAGTGATTGGGCTCAGAAACATACTTTATTAGCTTGGCGCGAATATTATGATGATAAAACTTATTTCATGATAAAAAATAAATGTACAATATTACATCCACCTCAAAAATTACCAGTTAGTATAAAACGCAAAGATCCAGTTTCTTGTATCAAGCTTTTATTTGTAGGACGTGATTTTTATAGAAAAGGGGGGCTAGAATTGCTTTACACAGTAAATAAATTAACCACCGAAAAAAAAATGCCTTTAGAACTAACGATTATTTCATCAATGAGTCTCGATGATTGGCCCATAAACACCCCTAAAGAAAAGCATCAAAAAGCGCTTAATATCATAAAAAATAATAAATCAATTTTTCTACATGATTCTCTTCCAAATAAAGAAGTTCTTTTTCAAATGCAAAATTCACATATTTTATGTTTTCCAACTTATTTGGACACATATGGCTATGTTATATTAGAAGCGATGGCTTACGGTACTCCCGTTATAGCAACAAATCAAAGAGCTTTAACGGAAGTAATTAATAATAATACAGGTTGGTTATTAAACATGCCCTTAAATTCACTTGATTCAATAGATAGATCAACAGATAATTTAAGATTAAAAAATCATCATCAACTTTGCAAGCTTTTGGAAGAAACATTGACTAATATTTCACAAAATAAAGAAGTTATAGATAAAAAATCAAAGGCATGTTATGACTATATTAAGGAGAATCATAATTTTTACACACATGCAAATAAACTAGGAACAATCTATAAAGAAGCAATTACAAATTGAATATTCTTCATATCAACGATAAAATTACAATTTCTGGTGGAGTAGAGGTTTATATTAAACAATTGCTTGAACTCTCACCAAAACATGGGATAAAAGCCTTTTGGCTTGGGATTAATACATCAAACGGTTTTTTCAATTTAAAATCATTCTTAACTAAAACTGACAATAAATATAAACTATCATTTAATGAACTTTTTAAATATTTAACAGAATTTATATCCAATAATAAAATAGAAATTATTCACGTCCATAGTTTAAGCAGTCCCAAATTAATTGAGTTGTGCTTGAAATTAGCTCCTGTTGTTAGATCTATGCATGAGCCGCGTATGATTTGCCCCGGGCAAGGGAAATTTTTGAGAAAGTCTGAACAGATTTGTAAAAAGCCCTATGGATTACATTGTTTTTACCATGCTTATAAAGAGGGTTGTTGTAATAGACATCCCAAACGCCTATTAAAAGCCTACAATAATGTAAACTTCGAAACTAAGATTGCAAGTGTTAAATATGCGGCAATCTTTGTGATGTCTGACTATATTCTTGATGAAGCCTTAAAAGTGGGATACAATAAAAATAAGTTACTTTTAAATCCTTATTTTACACCAACTGTTAGTAAAGAGGTTATTATTGATTGTATTAATGATAAACTTAAGTCTATAGTGTATATTGGCCGTTTATCAAGAACCAAAGGGGTGCATTATGCTATTAAAAGTGTTGTAAAACTTTTAAAGCAAGGTTATAAAGTTCAGTTTGATGTTGTGGGTGCAGGTCATGACGAAAATTACTTTAAGTCATTAGTACCACAACAATACAGTTCACAATTTATATTTCATGGTTGGCAAGATAGAGAAGCGACAGATTTAATATTACGAAAAGCTTATGTTGTACTTTTTCCTTCAATTTATCCAGAGGCTTTTGGCATTTCTGGAATTGAGGCTATGATGCGCGCAAAGCCGGTAGTAGGGTTCAACGTTGGTGGTGTTTCAACTTGGTTAAAAAATCAGGAAACAGGGTTTCTAGTTGAACAAAAAAATTATGTAGAAATGGCTAATAGAGTGGCACGTCTGATAGATGATGTAGCGCTATACCGACGTTTGGCTACTAATTCTAGAGATATAGCCCTTATTAAATTTTCAGAAGAAAGACATATGATTAAGCTTTCAAATGTATATTCCAATATTTTACATTCCCAAGACTCATGAAAATCATCATGATAATTCCTACGCTTGAATTTGGGGGTGCTCAAAATATAGCAGTAGGATTAGCTGAGGAGGTACATAAAAAAGGTCATGATGTGAACATTATAACTTTTTATGGAAATAACGATTATTGTGATAGATTAAATAAAAGCGGTGTTGGATATATCTATTTGGACTATAAATTTTCATTTGGACTAAAAGATATATTAAGATTAAAAAAGCTTTCTAACTCACTGTATAGAATTATTCAAGAGCAACAGCCTGAAATAATACATACTCATCTTTTTTTAGTGAAATTAATTTTAAACTTAGGATTTAGAAAATTAAATTCTAAAGTAATAGATACGCAACATGATATGTCTCCTTGGTGGAAATCAAAAAGACTCTCATCTAAGTTAAAAACTTGTGTAGAATATTATTTTGCTAATTATAAAGCTAATCATGTAGTAGCTATAAGTAAGAGTGTCAGAAAAGGAGTTTTAGACAATTTCAAATTAGATGTATCAAAAGTTACTATGGTGTATAATTTTGTTGAACATAATTCTTACCAAAAAAAAGTTAATACTGAAGAATTATTTAGGATAATCATGGTTGCTAGATTAAATCTGAAAAAGAAAGGTTTAGATTTATGTGTTGAAATAATTGATTATTTAGTTAATGTTTTACATACAAAAAATATACAAGTAGATATTGTTGGTGATGGACCTGATTTAATTGAGTTCAATAATTTAATTAAAAGTAAAGGTTTAGATGCGTTTTTTAATTTTCTGGGTTATCAAAAAGATGTCTATGGCTTATATGCAAAATCTG
>JBELHJ010000144.1:0-3178 GCA_042091495.1 Bacteroidota bacterium | reverse complement strand
GTGGATTCTCTTCTGAAATTGCAAAATTGAGAGAGGAACTTTTAAACTTTGCATCTTTAATTGAATTGGAGTTAGACTTTGCAGAGGAGGATGTGGAGTTTGCAGACCGTACACAGTTTAAAGCCCTAGTAGATAGAATAACAGAGGTATTAAAACGTCTTATTGATTCCTTTGCTGTTGGTAATGTTATTAAAAATGGTATTCCCGTGGCTATTGTAGGAGAGCCCAACGTGGGAAAGTCTACTTTGCTTAACGCACTGCTTAATGAAGACCGTGCTATTGTATCTGACATTGCAGGAACAACTAGAGATACGGTAGAAGACGAAATAGCCATTGGAGGTATAGGTTTTAGATTTATAGACACTGCGGGCATAAGAGAAACCAAAGACGTAGTAGAAAGTATTGGTATCCAAAAAACCTTTGAAAAAATAGACCAATCTCAAGTAGTCATTTACCTATTTGATAGCAGTTCTGCTGTGGCAGAATTGGAGCGTATTAAAATAGAAATTGAAAAAATTAAAAACAAACACCCTCTAAAACCACTTATTATTCTGGCTAATAAAGTAGACAAATTAACTCAAGAAGATAAAAAGCATTTAAAGCATGTTCTTGAGGAGGTCACATTACTATCTGCTAAATCTGGTCAAGGTGTAGATGACTTAACCGCAAAACTTTTAGATTTAATTAATACGGGGGCACTACGTAACGATGAGACTATAGTGACTAATACCAGGCATTACGACGCACTGCTTAAAGCTTTTGAAGAGATTCAAAAAGTAAAATACGGTCTAGAATCTGGACTTTCTGGAGATCTTATGGCCATAGATATTAGACAAGCCCTATACCATTTTGGCGAGATTACCGGTGAAATTACCAATGATGATCTTTTAGGTAACATTTTTGCCAATTTCTGTATTGGAAAGTAGGGCAGTTGTTTTTTTAGTTCAATTCTTATAACATTCGGGTTTACAAGGCCTTGTGACTTTATTAATTAAACTTTAACATGTAACTTATAGTTTTATTATCTATTATGAATAAGTTATTTTTAACCCTAATGTGTTGTTTTACTCTGTTAGTAAACGCTAAAGAATACCATGTATCTAAACAGGGTAACGACAATAACCCAGGATCCAAAACAGCACCTTTTAAAACCATCTCTAAAGCCACCACTATAGCCTTAGCTGGGGATATCATAACTGTACATGAAGGTACTTACAGAGAGCGTGTAAATCCTTTAAATGGTGGACATAATGACCAACAACGCATTACGTACAGAGCAGCTCAAGGTGAAGTCGTATGGATAAAAGGCTCTGAGGTTATAAAAAACTGGAAACGCTACAAAGGCGATGTGTGGAAAGTAAGTATTGCCAATTCTTTTTTTGGAGATTTTAATCCTTACAAGGAAATTTTAAAAGGGGATTGGCTCATGGATACTTACGGTCGTGATCACCATTTGGGTGAGGTTTATCTTAATGGAGAAGCACTGTACGAGATTAACACTTTAGAGCAAGTTTTAGATTTAAACCCATTAAAGCGTGCTTCAGATCAAGAGGGTTCCAAATATAAGTGGTATTGTAGTGTTAACGACACTACCACAGAAATTTACGCCCATTTTAAAGGGCAAAATCCCAATAAAGCGCTTGTAGAAATTAATGTACGACCTACTGTTTTTTTTCCCAAAAAAACAGGAGTCAATTACATTACAGTTAGTGGGTTTTATTTGGCACACGCTGCCACACAATGGGCACCACCAACAGCAGAACAAGAAGGCTTAATTGGTCCTTATTGGAGCAAGGGCTGGATTATTGAAAATAATTACATAGCCTATTCCAAATGTAGCGGTATAAGTATTGGAAAAGACAGAAAGTCTGGTCACAATGAATGGACTAATTTAAAAGTTAAACACGGCACACAGCGTGAACGTGATGTTATTTTTAAAGCGTTACAACAGGGATGGAATAAAGAAACTGTTGGTTCACATATTATTAGAAATAATGAAATTACAGACTGTGAACAAACAGGTATTTGCGGCCACTTAGGAGGAGTTTTTAGTAAAATTTATAACAACCACATTTACAATATCCACACCCGGAAGCAATTTTTTGGTTATGAAATTGGGGGTATTAAATTACATGCAGCCATAGATGTAGAAATAACCTCTAATGTCATACATGACAATTTTAGGGGCATTTGGCTAGATTGGCAAGCCCAAGGAGCCAGAGTCTCTAAAAATTTACTATTTAACCACCCTCTTGAAGATTTATTTATAGAAGTTAATCACGGCCCACTATTGGTAGATAATAATATATTATTATCAGAGATTAGTTTATTAAACGTTTCTCAAGGGACTGCTTTTGCTCATAATATTTTTGGAGGTAGTATTAAAATGCGTCTGGCTCCAGACCGTTTTACACCTTATCATTTTGCACATGCTACAGCAGTTATGGGACTTATGAGTATACTTCATGGCGATGATAGGTATTACAACAATATTTTTGCGTCTAACAATACCCATGGTTCACCAACTATTTTTACAGGTACCAATGCTTACAACAAGCATCCCTTACCAACAGATTATTGGTATGAAGGCAAATCTCCTAAAGATTTTGCAGCCCATAAGTTACCGGTTTACATAGGATCTAATGTGTATTATAATTTATCAAAGCCTTTTAATAGGGAAGCAGATGCTTTGGTAAAAACAGGTTATAATCCAGAATTAAAATTAGAAGAAAGTATAGGCGGCTATAC
This sequence comes from Bacteroidota bacterium, assembly GCA_042091495.1. Classification (GTDB taxonomy): domain Bacteria; phylum Bacteroidota; class Bacteroidia; order Flavobacteriales; family Flavobacteriaceae; genus JBELHJ01. The sequence goes on along the minus strand of JBELHJ010000144.1, from coordinate 430 downwards.
CTTAACCATAAATTTAAGTAATGATTTTAATAGTACCCCAAAGGTTTGGGTAAACTCCGCACTTTTAGGTGCCGCATTCCAGTCTGAAGCAGCCTTTGAAAACCCCAATGGCACGCCAATGACTATAAGTACAGATTTTTACAACACACCATGGATAAACGCCTCTCCTGTTGCAGGCCCTCTAGCATCATTTAAACCCGGCTTGAATACTTTAAATATTCCGGTAACTAAAAAGCTGCCTTAAGATTTGTAAAGTTCATTTAGTTTAAAGTTTTTTAAACTATTACAGCCCTTTGACGCTTACATAACATAACTAATGTTATTGATTAAAAGGGTTTGTAGACAGGTGTGCATTTCATCGATTTTTTTTCACACACACCCATGATTTGTCATTTTAACTTAAAATAACGGTTTTTATCAACCTAATTTA
>JBELHJ010000143.1:0-3335 GCA_042091495.1 Bacteroidota bacterium | reverse complement strand
AAGAGTTATGATAGGTTCAATAATTTAAGTTTTTTGTGCGTTTCTGTAAACTCTCCAAGCTTTTCAAGGTCTTTCAAGAAACAGTTCGATAATTGGACTACGCTGTGTACAGTGTTTTAGTCTTGTATATTAACTTTTAAATATTCTTATGTTATTTAAGTTTTATATTTGATTATGAAACTCATAAAAGTTAATTACAATAAACTTAATTCCAAGCAAAAGGAAAACTACAACTTTCACAAAGTAGCTGCTGCATTGGCTGAATATGGCTATAATTCAATGCGTTTAAACGATGATTGGCAGGGTGCCGACTTCATTGCTGTCAATGGGGATAAAATGCTTAAAATACAGCTTAAAGGCCGTTTTACGATTAGTCACAAGTACAAGAATAAAGACATATATGTAGTATTTATTGAAAATGGAAACGTAAAGCTATATCACCACGATGATGCTTACTCTTTGGTTAAAGAACATACGAAAAAAACCAAATCTTGGAAAATTAAAATTGGAGGTGGTCATTCTTGGAGGAAAACCCCTGAATATTTTAAGTCCATTTTGATAAAATTAGATTAAAAATGACAGTATTACACCGAACACTCGGAAATGAAGAGTTTGCAAATGTTTTGTTTGCTATAATAACGCAGTACAATAAATCTGATTACAGGCAAGACCCAATAAGCAAAACCCTAAAAAATAGTGCCTTTCAAATCATCAGAAAATGGGCAGATATTAATGACCCTTTATTGTATTCAAAAGCAGCAATGAAGCTCTTAAAAGAACACGATGAAATCCCATATTATGGCCTTCCATTATATTCAAGAAGAGATAGGTTTGCATGTGGCAAAAATGATAATGGAATGTCTAATCTTGTGTTTGATTTTACCACCCCAATTCCAGAATTTTTCAATCAACTTCTTAAATGTAAATCTGTTGATGAAGTTGGCTATAAGATGCTTGATTATTCTGGTGTGTGTTGGATAACAAGAAAAGAAAATGATATTTTATTCAAAAAGTTTAAATCAAAAAGACCTAATGGTTGGAAGCAATGCTACAAAGAATGTGGTATTGAACTAGCAGAAAATATTTTTGGTTCTGCTTTTATTAGCTAATACGGTTAAACTTAAATTGAAATACTTTCACAATATTTCTCAATACGTAAGTTTCTTTTAGAGATAAACTCTATTACATTCTTCATATATCACTTAAAATCTAAAAAAAGTTATAAGTGCTAATTTAATTCTTTATGAATTTTTTAGTATATGAATTTGTACCGTCTGATGCTTTTATAAAATAGACCCCTTTAGAGAGAGAGCTTACATCAATAGTATTTGTTTTTTCTGCTTCTATTAATAATTGTCCTAAACTATTTAAAACACTTAAATCAAAATTATTTTTGCCATCTATGATTAACTTATCAAAAACTGGATTATAACTTAAATTAAATTTTATTGTATTGTTTTTATATTCAATTGAAGATAATGGTATGTTTTCAAAAGAAAATTGATAAGATGGATATGTAGTACCATAAGCAGTAAAACCATAAGCATCTTTGGGATTAGTATCTATTGAGTAATAGCCTGAAATTTCATTAAATTTAAGACCATAGAAATTATCAGCGTTAAGGCTCCCTCCATGCAAATATGTGATATTATCAAAAACACGAGTTACAAATCTATCGTCGATTTCAATTGTAGAATCGCAACACCTGTCGTCCATATTAAATCCAGGAAAAACATGTCTAAACAAAACCGTCCCATTATAATCGAACAACTTAAATATGTAAGACTGCGAAGAATGAAATTGATTGGGATACATATGGAAGTTCTGCACCTGTTCCATAGTCATAAAAGTATCTTCTGAGAATACCATATCAATAATTTCGTGAGTTTGAGGTTGAGAATGATAGCCATCAGTGTAGTTTAGAGAGTTACCAATCCAAAATTTAACTGGGTCTCTGTAAGACGTTCCTGGCACGTCAATATGAATAAAGTACTCATTTTCTAAACTAATTGTTTCAAAGTCACCATTATCTTTTAAAATATGAACATAATTATAAAAGTCCCATGAGTCTGTATCATATAGTTTAGGCTTAACATTTATAACGAAATTATTTTCCTCGTTAATTGAGACATTGTATCCACCGTAAGATAAATCAGTGTTTCTCGGAATTTCTAAATTCGATTTTACAACATTATAATTTAAATTTCCAATATCTGTAAAATCAACCTCTATTAAAAATAATGATGTTTGATAAGGTATTCCGTCAGTATAAATACCATCAAGAGCGTTTGTAACTATTAGAAATGCTACCTTATTCTCACTGTTTTTTTTATAATCTAAAATGACGACTTCTTGATTTGTATCGAAAATTTCATCGATGTTAAGAAAGGAGGTCCCCGAGCTATGACTATATTCAAGTCGGCCGAACCAATCTTTCGCCTCCCGAGCTATAAAATTTTGAAATCCCACATCCTTTGAATACGTCACTGCAGCACTGTTTGAAATCTCTTGGTAATTATCGTAATACATAAACATTAAATGATTTTCATTTAAATGAATTATTTTATCAACAACAACCCCTTTAGCTCTAACAGGAGCTCTGTAATAAATTGGTTCAGAGAAACTGTAGGTTTGCAGATCAAACTTTAAAAGTACACCACCAAAATCAACTTCAATTTCATCATTTACATAATAAATTTCACTAACATTAGGAGCATTACCATTGGTTGTCCATAAACCTCTTAAATCAAACATCGTTTCGGTGCGAGTACCACCATCATATGAATATTCATAAAAATAGAAAAATTGCTGTAAATCTTCTCTTTTAAAGCATTTTTGTTTTATTATTTCAAAGCTGTTATTTACCTCAAAAACCCATAATACATTTCCGAAATAAATATTTTCACATTGACAATCCGAGTCTGCTGTATTGTTATCAAGATTTTCAGGAGCAAAAACTAATCTATTCCCGTTGTTTAGCATCAAGGTTTTAATTCCAAAATCAGTATCAAAATCACTTACTAAAATATTTTGCCCAAATACAGGCGCAATCATTAATAATAGTAATAGTTTCTTCATCGTAATGTTTTTATAAGTTTTAAACTTAAATAATTCTTAAATATATTAATGCTTAATAAAAAAACTCAAACTCTGATAACTTTTTTGCTTTCTTTTCAGCTCTACCTTTTAATTAATCAACATTTTTTTGGACTTAATATGGACTAAATTATAAATTAAAAAACCCTAACTAATTCATTTATTGAATGTTAGGGTTTTTTTTAGCGGAGAAAGAGGGATTCGAACCCCCGGAGGTGTGACCCTCAACAGTTTTCAAG
>JBELHJ010000142.1:0-3373 GCA_042091495.1 Bacteroidota bacterium | reverse complement strand
AAATAAAGTTTCAAAAAAAGAACAGAAAAAAATTGATAAACAAAAAAAGAAAGAAATAAAAAAGGCCAACAAAAACAAAGGAAAGCTACCATCTAATATTAAAGAGAATCGTAGAGAAAACGAAGAGTTTGATCTAAATTAAAAATGAATCTATGATTGTTATAAAAGAATTAAGTAAAAAAGAAGATCTTTTAAAATTTATAAAATATCCTTTTGACCTTTATAAAGATTCCAAACAATGGGTTCCTCCAATAATTAAAGACGAATTAGATTCATTTGACTCTAAACTTAATCCCGTTTTTGAGCATGCTGAAGCAAGGTTTTTCGTTGCCTTCAAAAACACTAAAATAGTTGGTCGTATTGCAGCTATTATAAATTGGAAAGAAATTAATGAGCAAGGAGTTAAAAAAATGCGATTTGGCTGGTTTGATTTCGAAAACGACTTTGAAGTTTCAACCATGTTACTTGATAAAGTAAAAGAAATAGGTAATGAGAACCAACTAGAATTTATGGAAGGTCCTGTAGGATTCTCCAATCTTGATAAAGTTGGCATAATGACTTATGGCTTTGAAGAAATTGGATCTATGATTACTTGGTATAATTATCCTTATTATGAAAAACACTACACAGCTTTCGGGTTGGTAAAAGAGAAAGAATACATTGAAAGTAAATTCCCTTTTACTAACGTAAAACCAAAGTTTTTTTTTCGCATACAAAACATAGTAAAAGAACGCTATAAACTTCATGTTAAATCTATAAGAACAACAAAAGAGGTTTTAAAGTATGCTGACGATATGTTTGATTTATTTAACACTTCCTATGCTAAATTATCATCCCATGTTGCAATTAGTAATTCTCAAAAAGAATATTTTAAAAATAAATTTATAAGCTACATAAATCCAGAATACATAAAATTTATCTTCGATAGTAATGATAAATTAGTTGCATTTGCAGTTGTTTTACCATCTTTTGCAAAAGCTTTACAAAAAGCCAATGGTAAAGTTTTTCCATTCGGTATTTTTCACTTGTTAAAAGCTAAGTATTATAGTAAAACGGTGCTATTTTATTTAATAGGCGTCTTACCCGAATATCAAAGTAAAGGAGTTACTGGAATCATATTTAATGAATATTATGAAGAATTCAAATCTATAGGAATAAAAAACTGCTATAGAACCCCAGAATTAGCTGATAATAAAGCTGTTCAACAACTTTGGAAACATTTTGAACCCAAGATATGTGTAAGAAGACAAACTATGAAGATGAATTTATAAAAAAAGGCTAGTATAAATACTAGCCTTTAATATTATATCAATATTTCAACTATTCACCCATAGCAGCAGTTACAGCTGAAGATAGCCTTTTATAAGTACCGTTTTCTAATCTTGATCTTATAGCTGAAAAAGCTTCAAGAGTTTCTTCAACATCCTCAAGTGTATGTGAAGCTGTTGGAATTAATCTGAGTAAAATCAAACCTTTAGGAATTACAGGATAAACCACGATTGAACAGAATATTCTATAATTTTCTCTTAAATCCTTTACAAGAGCCATTGCTTCAGGGATGCTACCTTTTAAATATACTGGAGTTACACAACTCTGTGTTGTCCCTATGTCAAAACCATTTTCTCTTAAACCAGATTGAAGGGCATTTACATTCTCCCATAATTTAGCTTTTAGCTCAGGCATAGTTCTCAACATATCAAGACGCTTTAATGCACCAATAACAAGTTGCATTTGCAATGATTTAGCAAACATTTGCGACCTTAAATTATATTTTAAGTAATCTATAATTTCCTTATCACCAGCAATAAATGCACCCGTACTAGCCATAGATTTAGCAAATGTTGCAAAATAAACATCAATATCGTCTTGAACACCTTGTTCTTCACCTGTACCCGCACCAGTTGCACCTAATGTTCCAAATCCATGTGCGTCGTCTACAAGTAATCTAAAATTGAATTTATTTTTTAACTCAACGATCTCCTTGAGTCTTCCTTGCTCACCTCGCATACCAAATACACCTTCTGAAATGACTAAAATACCGCCACCAGTTTGTTCTGCCATTTTAGTGGCACGTTCGAGATTTTTTTCAAGACTATCAATATCGTTATGCTTATAAGTAAAACGCTTCCCCATGTGAAGTCTAACGCCGTCAATAATACATGCATGAGCATCAACATCATAAACAATAATATCGTCTTTAGAAACTAGAGCATCAATAGTAGATAGAATACCTTGATAACCAAAATTAAGTAAATATGCAGCCTCTTTGTTTACAAATTCAGCAAGTTCAGTTTGAAGTTGCTCATGAAGTGAGGTGTGACCAGACATCATTCTTGCACCCATTGGGTATGCCGAACCGAAAGATTGAGCAGCTTCAGCATCTACTTTTCTAACTTCAGGATGATTAGCTAAACCTAAATAATCATTAATACTCCAAGTAATAACTTCCTGACCTTGAAATTTCATTCTATTAGAAATTTGTCCTTCAATCTTCGGAAAAACAAAATATCCTTCAGCATGAGAAGCCCATTTTCCTAGAGGCCCCTTGTCTTTATAGATTTTATCAAATAAATCTTTCATTAGTGGTGATTATTTAATTTCAGCACAAAATTAAGTAATAAAAAGTTGATAACATAATTTAATTAATTTCCTTATCAATAATTTTAGGAACAAAAAAGCCTGATTTTATTATGTTTTTAAAACTATTTTGAAGAATTCACAAAAGACTTTGATTCAATAAGAAAGCCTTGTTTATCCATCCATTCGTCACTGTATATTTTACTGATATATCGTGAACCATGGTCAGGAAAAATGACTATAACTATATCCGATTCAGAGAAATAATTCTCGTCATTTAGTTGTTTTATGGCCTGAAATGCAGCTCCAGAGGTGTAACCAACAAAAAGCCCCTCGGTTTTAGAAATTTTTCTAGCCATATGTGCACTTGGTTCATCCCCAACTTTAACATATCTGTCTATAATTGAAAAATCCGTTGCACCAGGAATTAAATTCTTACCCAAGCCTTCAATTCTATAGGGATAAATTTCACTTTCTATCAATTTACCAGTTTCATGATAAGCTTTAATAGCTGAGCCATAAGCGTCTACTCCAATAACTTTGATACTTGGATTTTGTTCTTTTAGATATCGAGCTGTTCCAGATATTGTTCCACCAGTTCCACTACAGGCTATTAAATGAGTTATTTGACCAGAGGTTTGATTCCAAATCTCAGGGCCAGTTGTTCTGTAGTGAGCATCAATATTTAATTGGTTGAAATACTGATTGATATAAATTGAGTTAGGGGTCTCTTTTTGAATACGTTTAGCAACTTCATAATAAGATCTAGGATCGTCTGCAGGGACGTGAGCTGGAC
>JBELHJ010000141.1:0-3417 GCA_042091495.1 Bacteroidota bacterium | reverse complement strand
AGGCTTGGAATTCTCCAAGCCTTTACATATAATAGATTTTCTTTTTCAATAAAAATCTTAGAGAATATCTAGAGTTTCCATACAAGCTTTCATGTTTTCAAAGGTGCGTTCAATATCATCATCTAACCCAATAGAAAAACGAATAAGACCATCTGTTAGTCCCATAGCTTCCTGTTCGTCTTCTGGTATTTCAGAGGATGTTGAGGTTCCAGGGGCACTAAATAAGGTTTTATAAAATCCTAAACTTACTGCCAAGTAGCCTAAATTTTTATGTTGCATTAATTCCATGAGTTCATTGGCTTTTTCCAGACTCCCAACATCAATGGTAAGCATACCACCAAAACCATAAGCTTTATTCATCATGGTCTTAAAAATTTCGTGAGACGGATGCGATTTCAAACCTGGATATACTGTTTTTAATCCCAACTGTTCAAATTGGTCTGCTAAATACATGGCATTAGCAGAATGTTGCTTCATCCTAATATGAAGTGTTCTCAAGTTCTTTAGAAGTGAAGACGCTCTTAAACCATCCATAGTGGCGCCCAAAAGCATGGAAGCCCCATCGTTTACATTTCTTAGCGCATCAATAAATTCTTGCGATGCACAAACTACACCACCTACACTGTCACTACTACCATTTATAAATTTTGTTAAGCTATGAACTACAATATCTGCACCCAGTTGCATAGGAGAAATTGATAATGGAGAAAAGGTGTTGTCTACAACCAATTTTAAGTTGTATTTTTTGGCAAGCTTACTCAATCCTTCAATATCAGCAATTTCCAGTAGCGGGTTACTTACAGTTTCACAATAGATCACTTTAGTTTTAGGCGTAATTGCTGCTTCAACAACTTCCAATTTAGTGATATCAACAAAAGTGGTTGTTATATTGAGCTTAGGTGTAAAATTTTTCAGAAAAGCGTAAGTACCTCCGTAAATTGTTCTACTACTCACAATATGACTATCAGCCTCACAAAGTTGTAATAAAGTAGCCGTAATAGCTCCCATTCCAGAGGCAGTAACGTTGGCTGCTTCTGTGCCTTCCATAGCTGCCAGAGCGTCCCCTAAGTAAAGGTTTGAAGGTGAAGTGTGTCTGGAGTATAAGTAACAACCGTCTGCATTTCCCTCAAAGGTGTCAAACATGGTTTTTGCCGATAAAAACGTGTAGGTTGATGAATCTGATATAGACGGGTTAACGCCTCCGAACTCTCCAAAATATTGAAGGTCTTGAATGTTGTTTGCAGGTTTAAATGCCATAGTGTAAAAATTGAATTACGAATAACTAAAAAAATTGATTAAAAATCAATTAAAACAATGTATATTAGAATATTATTCTTAATTTTTAATTTTAATAAGAAAAATAATCAGTTATTACGTTTTAAACAACTAACAAAAGAATTTTTTTCCAAACAGCTATGGATACTATTGATAAACAGCTTTTAAATCTATTACAAGACAATGCAAAATCAACTAATAAAGCGTTGTCTTTACAATTAGGATTATCTGTAACCGCTGTACATGAGCGTATTAAAAAATTAGAGCGTCAGGGTTTTATAGACAGCTATGTGGCTTTAATAGACAAAAAGAAGATCAATAAAAATTTCATTGTGTTTTGTCAAGTGCGTTTATCTAGGCATAGCAAAGATTACGTGGTACAATTTGAACGTGATATTAAAGCATTAGATGAAGTGGTGGCATGTTACCATATTAGTGGCGATTATGATTATCTCATCAAGGTAGTCACTCAAGATATGGAGTCTTACAGAGCCTTTGTGGTCAATAAATTAACTACCATTTCTCATGTAAGTCAAACCCACAGTTCTTTTGTTATTAATCCAGTTAAACAATCTGTTGGAATTAAGTTATAAGATTGGGTTAATATTTATAGAGTTTCTTAGATAAACTATAATCTTTTTATACATTTGTTTCCGTTTCAAAAACTATAAATAATGAAGTCATATGATGTAGCTGTAATAGGATCAGGTCCTGGCGGGTATGTAGCTGCAATACGCTGCGCACAGCTGGGAATGAAAACAGCTTTAATAGAAAAATACAGTACGCTTGGGGGTACCTGTTTAAATGTAGGTTGTATTCCAAGTAAAGCATTATTAGATTCTTCACACCATTATCATGATGCGGTTAAGCATTTTGAGGAACACGGTATTGAAGTGCCTGGAGAAGTTAAAATTAATCTTGAAAAGATGATTGCTCGTAAGCAATCTGTAGTAGATCAAACGACATCTGGTATTAATTATTTAATGGATAAAAATAAGATCGATGTATTTCATGGTTTAGGCCAGTTTAAAGATGCAACACATATTACCATTAAAGGGGATAATAACCAGGAGATTGAAGCCAAGTACACCATTATTGCTACGGGTAGTAAGCCTTCTAATTTACCTTTTATAACTGTAGATAAAGAGCGTATTATTACCTCTACAGAAGCCCTAAAACTTAAAGAAGTACCAAAGCATTTGGTAGTGATTGGTGGTGGTGTTATTGGTTTAGAGTTAGGACAAGTATACAAACGTTTAGGTGCGGAGGTTACGGTTGTAGAATATATGGACCGTATTATTCCAACTATGGATGCAGGCGTATCCAAAGAGTTTTCTAAAGTACTTAAGAAACAAAAATTTAAATTACTTACTTCTCATAAGGTAAAAGCTGTAGATCGTAATGGCGACACTGTAGTTATAAAAGCAGATGATAAAAAAGGAAATGAAGTAGAATTATCTGCAGATTATTGTTTAGTTGCTGTAGGACGTAGTCCTTATACAGAAGGTCTTAATGCAGAAGCGGCTGGAGTAACATTAGATGACCGTGGAAGAGTTAATGTTAACGCACACTTACAAACTAGTGCTTCTAACATCTATGCTATTGGTGATGTGGTTAAAGGTGCTATGTTAGCACATAAAGCTGAAGAAGAAGGCGTATTTGTAGCGGAAACTATCGCGGGTCAAAAGCCACATATTGATTATAATTTAATTCCAGGAGTGGTTTATACATGGCCAGAAGTTGCTGCGGTAGGAAAAACTGAAGAGCAACTTAAAGCCGCTGGTGTTGCCTACAAATCAGGACAATTTCCAATGCGTGCTTTAGGGCGTAGTAGAGCTAGTATGGATATAGATGGTTTTGTAAAAATATTAGCAGACAAAACTACCGATGAGGTCTTAGGGGTTCACATGGTAGGTGCTAGAGCTGCAGATATGATTGCCGAAGCTGTTGTTGCTATGGAGTTCAGAGCATCTGCAGAAGATATTTCAAGAATGTCTCATGCACATCCAACGTATACAGAAGCTATTAAAGAAGCGGCTTTAGCGGCTACAGAAGATCGTGCTTTGCACATCTAATAATTAAAATAGATTACTATAAAAAAAGAGGCTTTTTGCCTCTTTTTTTTGTCTTGTGTTATCGTCT
>JBELHJ010000140.1:0-3438 GCA_042091495.1 Bacteroidota bacterium | reverse complement strand
ACCATAAGCACGGTGCGTTTAAAAATTCATGAAACCGACCTGGAAAAAGCCCAAAGTGTCATTACAGATTTTACCAATAGTCTTTAATCTTAGGAGGACAACATATATTTTTAGGGGAATTTATAAGTCTAATTTGAACATAATTAGGCATAAATACTGAGTGCATTTTGTAACTTATTACCTTTAAAACATTAACTATACTAGGTCTATTTATCTACATGATCTAACAACATTAACCCCTAGCTATGAAAAAATTATATGTGCTACTGTTTTTAGGAATAGTTTATCAGCTAAAAGCCCAAGAAAAACCTAATGTGCTTTTCATTGCCTTTGACGATTTAAGACCACTTATTGGAGCCTATGGTGAACCAGAACCTATCACCCCAAACATTGATGCCCTAGCAGCAGAAGGTACACGATTTAAGAATGCTTATGTTACCTATCCCTTATGCTCTCCGTCTCGTGCCGCCATGTTGACTGGGGTGCGTTTTAATAATAAGGTATGGGTTAATGGTAAAAAAACATGGACATTTCCAAAAATGATTGGAGTACAAGATACCTGGCCAAGGGTATTAAGGGCAAATGGGTATTGGACCGCAACCCGTGGAAAAGTTTACCATGGTAAAGTCCCTAAAAACGACAAAACCGCTTGGGATATTCCCGGGCCTAAGAGTGCCAAAGGGTTTGCAGATGGTGGCCCCAAAGTAAATCCACATATTGTAGCAATTGGAGGAGACCAAGAGGCTATAGATGATTATCTCAATAAAGGCGCCGGACCAGCAGCGTTAATGTATGCCGCAGTAGATGGCCCCGATACCATGCTTAACGATGGAAAGACAGCGAATACGGTAATTGATTATATTAAAAATCAAAGAGACAAATCAAAACCCTTTGCTATTTCCTGTGGTTTTGCAAGACCTCACATGCCTTGGGTAGCCCCAAAGCAATATTTCGACATGTATCCTGAAAACGCAGGAAAACTGGCGCCAATGCCCAAGGGGGCTTCTAGAGACATGTCTAAGGAAGTTTATGAAGGGCGATATCCAGAAAAAGGATGGAACGAAGGCGTCTCTGATGAAACCGCACAAAAGCTTATTAGAGGCTATATGGCAAGCACCTCATATGCCGATGCACAAATGGGCAAAGTGATTACCGCCTTAAAAGAAGAGGGTCTGTATGACAATACCATAATTATTGTGTGGGGCGACCACGGCTACCACCTTACAGATCATGGAAAATGGCGAAAAAATACAGGCTATAATGTGTCTTTAAGAAGTCCTATGATCATTAAATTACCACATGTTAAAAAAGCACAGGTTGTAGATCATATTGTGCAAAACACAGATATTTATCCTACGCTTTTAGATGCCACTGGAATTAAAAAACCTGAAAACGTCACTTTACATGGTATTAGCTTACTGCCCCTATTAAATAACGAAAAAGTAGACTGGGAAGATATGGCCTATACGTGCGCCAAAGGCAATTACGGTTTAGTGACTAATCGATACCGGTTTACAAAACTTTCAGACGGGGGTTACCATTTATTTGATCTAAAAAAAGACCCCCACGAATGGAACAATCTAGCCAATCACAAGAAGTACACAAAATTAATTAAAGCATTTGATGACAAACTCCAAAAGGTGGTTTGGAATACCCCTGAATAAAAGCATTAATTAAAAGTCATTGCATACTTACTACAATTAGAACAACCGGGTTAAACTGAAAAATGAAACAAAAGGTTTGCCTTTTCTTTAGTATATTCATGTCTCTAACTAACAACCATTTACTATGAAAAATATAATATTACTAGTAATAAGTTTTTATGTAACGTCATTTTATGCTCAAAACAACCACCAGAAATTTTTGAAATCTATAGATGAGAAAGGTGCTTCTTATACTGAAATTGCTTTAGATATATGGAACTATGCAGAAATGGGTTACCAAGAAGAAAAAAGCAGCGCTTTATTACAAGAAACATTAAGAAATGAAGGGTTTAAAATTCGTAAGGGTGTAGCTGATATCCCTACGGCTTTCATTGCAGAATACAACAATGGCGGTCCTGTAATTGCACTATTAGGTGAATTTGATGCTTTGCCCGGCTTATCGCAAAAGGCAGTCGCTTACAAAATAACAGATGGTAAACGCGCAGGTCACGCCTGTGGGCACCACCTTTTTGGAACAGCCTCTGCAGCGGCGGCTATAAGCTTAAAGACATACATTCAAAAAAATAAAATCAAAGGAACCATTCGTTTTTATGGTTGTCCCGCTGAAGAAGGCGGATCAGGAAAAGTATATATGACACGTGCAGGGTTGTTTAATGATGTAGATATTGCATTACACTGGCATCCGGGTAATGGTAATTCTGCCAATCCACGTCCAGCACTAGCTAACAAATCGGCTAAGTTTCGTTTTTATGGACGTTCAGCTCATGCTGCTGGGGCACCTCAAGAAGGGCGCTCTGCACTTGATGGGGTAGAAGCTTTAAACTACATGACTAACTTGATGCGCGAGCACATGGACGACGCGGCTCGTATCCATTATGTAATCACTCGTGGTGGTGAAGCGCCTAATGTGGTTCCTGATTTTGCTGAGGTTTATTATTATGCCAGACACCCTAAGCGGGATGAAGTTATGAAACTCTTTGACCGTATTGTAAAAGCTGCTGAAGGGGCTGCACTAGGAACCGGTACCACCATGGATTATGAGATGATAGGTGGCACTCATGATTTGCTTCATGTACCTACACTTCAAAAAAGAGTACACGCTAATCTCACTCAAATTAGTGGTTTTGAATATGATGATAAAGAAATGGCATTTGCAAAAGACATTGCCAATTCTCTAGAAAAACCGTTGGACTTAAAATATGTAAAAGGAGTTGAGCCCTACACTTTAAGTGCTAAATCTGGAGGGTCTACAGATGTAGGCGATGTAAGTTACAGTGTGCCTACTGCTGGACTACGAACAGCAACTTGGGTCCCAGGTACACCAGCACACTCCTGGCAAGCTGTGGCAGCAGGCGGTACTTCTATAGCTTCTAAAGGCATGATATTAGCTGCAAAAATACTAGCCCTTACTGGCATGCAATTACTTGATGATATCAGTTTTATTGAAATTGTCAAAAAAGAATTTTATGAGATACGCGGTGAGGATTTTAAATACGTACCGCTTCTGGGTGATCGTGAACCGGCCTTAGACTATCGTAATTAAAGTTTTAATTAATTGAAAAATAAATTAGATTATAGAAGCATAAGAAACCTGACAGTGTTCTGTATTTAAATTTAAAATAGATTATGCCACTTTTAAAAAAAGTAGGATTACTCATAGCACCATTACTATTTTTTATAGTAATAAACCTTCCTAATTATCTGGTTTCCCAAACTGCAGATGCGGTTATTGCGGTGGCCCTTTGGATGATAATGTGGTGGATAACCGAAGCCG
>JBELHJ010000139.1:0-3448 GCA_042091495.1 Bacteroidota bacterium | reverse complement strand
AAAAAAATAAACCAACACATTAAGAGAGGACAATTCTAGCTTTGTTTTATTCTATTATAATCTTGCCATCTTGTTTCACTGTATTGCCGTCTTTGATAATATAAACATATAATGCGGGTTGTAAACCACTAATATCAATAGCTGTATCAAATTCAAAAGTTTTGGACAAAATTTTACTGCCTTTTAAATCATACAATACAATGTGCGAGGCCTTTATGTTTTCTGATGATTTGATGGTTAAAAAATTGTTGGCAGGATTAGGATAAATTGAGAATAAGTTAGATTCTTCTGTACTAATTGATAGCCCTGTTTCTATGGTATAATACCAATACGATTTTAATTCCTCAGTATCCAGTGCATTCCAAGTACTAGTATCAGCATCATATTTAGAGGTAATACCTGCTCTAACAAGTTGGGTGCTAGTTTCTGTTTGGGTTGAAATATCTGTTTTAAAACTGGGTAGAAAAGCTTCTAATTCTGCTTGCCATGTATAAGACGATTCATGTGTTAGAAAATTATTAGCATCAAAACTAAATGCATACTTGTAATTGGGAATAAAAGAGTCAGATTCTGTACTCCATTCGTATCTTATATCTAGGGTTTGATTGCCATTAACATCGTAATCGTAGTAATACTTGCTGTCTGGGACAAACGCCTCTAATGCTGTATCCCAATCGTAAGTGGTATATAATATGCGATTCCCGTTGTCATTGTAGGTATATTCTCTTTTCTGTGCATTCACATAGATTTGTGTTTCTGAATTATAATCATACCCCATGAGTTCTAAAAATAGTCCAGTTTCAGACCATATCCATTCATATTTATAGTAAGGCTCATAAGCCTCGGTTTCTATATTCCAATTGTAGCTTATCTGTAATGTTTGATCGCCATTAACGTCAAAGGATGATTCGATTTTTCTTTCCGGAACAAAAGAAGACGTAGCAATATCCCAACCGAATTTTATTTCTAAGGTCTCATTACCATTAGCGTCAAAAGTTTTTTCATATTTATGATGGGGAATATAAGTTTGCGTTTCTGTATTCCAATTATAAGTCACATACAAGGGACGATTTCCATTACCATCATAAGTATACTCTCTTTTTTGGTCATTGACATATGTCTCTGTCTCTGTGTTAAAATCATAGCCAAAGAACTCTAAAAATTTTTGGTCTTCACTCCAATTGTATGCAAATTTATAATAAGGCACATAAGCCTCGGTTTCTGTATCCCAACTGTATCTAATTTCTAGTGTTTTATTGGCATTGTCATCAAATGTAGATTCGTATTTTTTATCAAAAATAAACGATGCTGTTAAATCATCCCAATCTAAAATTTTATTTAATATTTGATTACCATTGGCGTCATAGGTTCTTTCATATTTTTTAGTAATAGCAGTAGAATTATACACAACCGTTATAGACATATCTAACCTGTAGTTGATCTCACTTTTACGGTCTGTTTGGGTTTGATGCTGTGTGCTTTTTATAGCAGTAAAATCCAAATTTTCTGATGGGTTGAAATCTGTATCTTGATATTTTAGCCGTTCTTCAAGATTTATTTTTAATTCATCTTTAAAGCTTAGGGTTGCATATGAATCTGGATTTTGTGTATACCCCAAAAAAGTAATTAATAAAGCTAATACTGTTTTTTTCATTGCAAATAATTGTTTAGTGTTGTTATTTTTTTGAATTATTTAACTGCTCTTTTAAATCATTAACCTCTTGTTGTAATTGGTTTATGATTTGCTGTAGCTGTTGAACCATATCAGATAGACCAGTAAAATCGTCAGACAGTACTCCTAAATTTGTTAATACATTATCTACATAGGCTTTTGTTGCTACATCTTGAGCATCTGTTGGGGTAGCAACATCCTTTATTTGATTATTTTTTGCAGTTACTGTGCCATTTAATTCAATTTGAGCTTCACATTGTGGATTAACATTTATACTTCCATTGGCGCTAGCGGTATAACACAAACTACCTCCAGTGGTGATGGTATAGCTATAGGTTGTATTAGTACTAATAGCATTACTAATAGTTCCTGAAATGGTTAATGTTGCTGGGTCAAAAGTTACACCTGATGGTTGCCCGTTTGGTGGATTCCAGGTAACACTGGCTGAATTAGCACTCCCTCCAAAAGTATATATTATTGGATCGATAGCGGCACCGGGACATTTATTAAACTGGTTATTTGTACCAATTGCAGAGGTAAGCATGATAGTATCATTAGGGTTTACTGTTATTTGACCTTCAATAGCTGCACTGGCACATGCATTTACAGCAGTGATAATTTCGTAGTTGTAAACTGTTTGATTGGTTACTTGATTTGGTGAACCAGAAATGGTCACAATATTGTTAATCAAACTTGCATTTACACCATTTGGTAATCCAACAAATGAAATTTCAGTAGCATTGGTTTCATATTTAATTTCTGTAATGGGATCACTGGAACAAACTATTTGATTGTCGTTATTAGAAATAAGATTCAAAAAGTCATTTTGTAAAATGGTGACAATTAATGAATCCGAAGCGGTGTTTTGCGATACACCGCTTACTATGGCTGTTAATTTAACACCACCACTAGCAATATCACTAGGTGCTGGGGTGTAAACTGGATTTAAAGTAGTAAAATTATTAAATACACCATCTCCTGTAGTATTCCAAATAATAGAATTAAAATTTGAAGCAGTTACACCTGTTAGTTGTATGATATCATCTTGACATATATAAAAATCAGCACCAACATTAATTGTTAATGCGCAGACCCCATTGTAATTAGCGTCTCTGTAATCTGGTATGCCATTATTATCAGCATCAATAGGTGTAGTATATCCATCACTACCAGCAACTGTTCCATTTGTATTTATACCAGTGCCGTCAACCCTACCATCATTATCATTATCTGTAAATCCAGCTTCTTTGGCGTCAGAACAACCATCTCCATCAGCATCATTATCTAAATAATCTGGTATACCATCACCATCAGTATCATCCATATCATCACCTTCATAGGTATCAAGAATACCATCGTTATCATCATCTAAATCAGAGATGTCTGCAATACCATCGCCATCGTTATCATTATTAAATAGCTCAGATTGAAGTCCATAATAAGATATAAATAGTTGCGGATTGTTTTTAAAATGTAGGTGGTAATTATTCAAACATGAATAATTATTACTATTATTTGGATATGCAGTTTGATTTAAAAACAAGAGCACAGCATATAGTAATGGAAAGGTTTTTAATTGCATAACTAGCTGGTTTTAAGATAAATATATTTGTTTTGATTTAAACAATCAAATACTTACAATTAAATATGAGTATCAATATTAATCTAAAGCTAATTCTTCGATTAGCTTATAAAGCATTTCCACCCCTTTATCAAGTTGAGCTTTAGCTATAAATTCGTTGGCTCTGTGTGCCTGTGCTATATTACCTGGTCCAC
>JBELHJ010000138.1:0-3642 GCA_042091495.1 Bacteroidota bacterium | reverse complement strand
AAATATCTGATGAATTGCTAGAAGAAGAACGCGATAAAATAAAAGAGCGCCACAACCCCTTAAAATCTGCTCATGTTGAAGAACGCGGTGAAGCCTTTCATGAGAAAAAAGACAAAAATAAAAAATCCAATCAAGGCGGGTCTTACCGTAGAGAAATTACTAAAAAGTATAAAAAACCAAAAACGCGGGGTGATAAAAATTACAACAAACGCAACAAGAAAAACAAACGATAAATGGCTATAAAAAAAAGAGGCAAAAAGCCTCTTTTTTTATAGTAAGATATTTTAATTATTAGATGTGCAATGCACGATCTTCTGTAGCCGCTAAAGCCGCTTCTTTAATAGCTTCTGTATAGGTTGGATGCGCATGAGACATTCTTGAAATATCTTCTGCAGAAGCTCTGTACTCCATAGCAACAACAGCCTCGGCAATCATATCTGCAGCTCTAGCACCTACCATGTGAACACCTAAGATCTCATCGGTAGTTTGGTCTGCTAATATTTTTACAAAACCATCTATATCCATACTGGCTCTACTGCGCCCTAAAGCACGCATTGGAAATTGTCCTGATTTGTAGGCAACACCAGCGACTTTAAGTTGCTCTTCGGTCTGCCCTACTGCAGCAACTTCTGGCCAGGTATAAACCACTCCTGGAATTAAATTATAATCAATATGTGGCTTTTGCCCCGCGATAGTTTCTGCAACAAATACGCCCTCTTCCTCAGCTTTGTGCGCCAACATGGCACCTTTAACCACATCACCAATAGCATAGATGTTAGAAGTACTAGTTTGTAGATGTGCATTAACATTAACTCTTCCACGGTCATCTAATGTTACTCCAGCAGATTCTGCATTGAGACCTTCTGTATAAGGGCTACGACCAACAGCAACCAAACAGTAATCAGCATTAAGCACTATTTCATTTCCTTTTTTATCATCTGCTTTTATAATTACAGAATCACCGTTGCGCTCAACAGCTTTGACTTTATGAGAGGTAAGTAACTTAAATTTTTGTTTCTTAAGCACTTTAGAGAATTCTTTTGATACACCAGCATCCATAGTTGGAATAATTCGGTCCATGTATTCAACAACCGTAACCTCTGCACCTAAGCGCTTATAAACTTGTCCCAGCTCTAAACCTATAACCCCACCACCAATAACTACCATATGTTTTGGTACTTCTGTAAGCTTTAAGGCTTCTGTAGAGGTAATTATACGTTCTTTATCTAAGGTTATAAACGGTAAATTAGATGGTTTACTACCGGTAGCAATAATGGTGTTTTTAGCTTCAATTTCCTCATTATTATCCCCTTTAATAGTGATGTGCGTTGCATCTTTAAATTGGCCTAAGCCATGAAATACATCGATCTTATTTTTATCCATTAAATAATTAATACCTGAAGTCGTTTGGTCTACAACAGATTGCTTACGAGCAATCATCTTTTCAAGATTAATTTTAACTTCTCCTGGGACTTCAATACCGTGTTCCTCAAAATGCTTAACCGCATCATGATAATGGTGTGAAGAATCTAATAATGCTTTACTTGGAATACAACCTACATTTAAACAGGTACCCCCAAGCGTACTGTATTTTTCTATTAAAGCTGTTTTCATTCCCAGCTGTGCGCAGCGTATTGCAGCTACATACCCGCCAGGACCTGATCCTATTACAGCTACATCATATGACTTCATTATTTATAGTTTTTGAAACGGAAACAAATGTATAAAAAGATTATAGTTTATCTAAGAAACTCTATAAATATTAACCCAATCTTATAACTTAATTCCAACAGATTGTTTAACTGGATTAATAACAAAAGAACTGTGGGTTTGACTTACATGAGAAATGGTAGTTAATTTATTGACCACAAAGGCTCTGTAAGACTCCATATCTTGAGTGACTACCTTGATGAGATAATCATAATCGCCACTAATATGGTAACATGCCACCACTTCATCTAATGCTTTAATATCACGTTCAAATTGTACCACGTAATCTTTGCTATGCCTAGATAAACGCACTTGACAAAACACAATGAAATTTTTATTGATCTTCTTTTTGTCTATTAAAGCCACATAGCTGTCTATAAAACCCTGACGCTCTAATTTTTTAATACGCTCATGTACAGCGGTTACAGATAATCCTAATTGTAAAGACAACGCTTTATTAGTTGATTTTGCATTGTCTTGTAATAGATTTAAAAGCTGTTTATCAATAGTATCCATAGCTGTTTGGAAAAAAATTCTTTACTGAGTTCTTAATGGCTAAATAAACGATTATTGTTCTATATAATTAAAATAATAAAGAATAATTTTCTAATATAAATGATTTTTATTGATTTTTAATCCAAATTTTAAGTTATTTGGAATTCAATTTTTTACATTATGGCTTTTAAACCCGCAAACAACATTCAAGACCTTCAATATTTTGGAGAGTTCGGAGGCGTTAATCCGTCTATTTCAGATTCATCAACCTACACGTTTTTATCGGCAAAAACTATGTTTGACACCTTTGAAGGTAATGCAGATGGGTGTTACTTATACTCCAGGCACACCTCCCCTTCCAACCTCTACTTAGGAGACGCCCTGGCAGCTATGGAAGGCGCTGAAGCAGCTAATGTAACTGCCTCTGGAATGGGTGCTATTACTGCTACTTTATTACAGCTTTGTGAGGCTGATAGTCATATTGTAAGTAGTAGAACAATATACGGAGGTACATACGCCTTTCTTAAAAATTTTACACCAAAGCTCAATATAACAACAGCTTTTGTAGATATTACTAAATTGGAACTTGTTGAAGCAGCAATTACTCCAAAAACTGAGGTCATTTATTGTGAAACTGTGAGTAACCCACTTCTTGAAATTGCTGATATTGAAGGATTGAGTAAACTTGCTAAGAAATACAACTTGAAATTGGTTGTAGACAATACCTTTTCACCTTTATCTATTTCACCTATGCAGTTGGGTGCAGATATTGTAGTTCACAGTTTAACAAAATTTATAAATGGTAGTAGTGACAGTGTTGGTGGTGTAGTTTGTGCATCACAAGAATTTGTTGATGCGCTGAGAAATGTAAATGACGGAGCTTCTATGCTTCTAGGCGCCACAATGGACGGTTTAAGAGCGTCTTCACTTCTTAAGAACTTGAGAACACTTCATATTAGGATGAAGCAACATTCTGCTAATGCCATGTATTTAGCAGACCAATTTGAACAGTTGGGATTAAAAACCGTATATCCAGGTTTGAAATCGCATCCTTCTCACGAAATTTTTAAGACCATGATGAATAAATCTTATGGTTTTGGTGGTATGCTTACCATTGATATTGGTAGTTTGGAGAAAGCCAATGAACTTATGGAATTGATGCAACACAAAAATTTAGGCTACCTAGCAGTAAGTTTAGGGTTTTACAAGACCTTGTTTAGTGCTCCTGGAACCTCAACATCCTCTGAAATTCCAGAAGATGAACAAAAAGCTATGGGACTATCAGATGGTCTTATTCGTTTTTCTATTGGATTAGATGATGATATTGAACGCACCTTTGAAAACATGAAAGCTTGCATGCAAGCCCTAGATATTCTCTAAGGTTTTTATTGAAAAAGAAAATCTATTATATGTAAAGGCTTGGAGAATTCCAAGCCT
>JBELHJ010000137.1:0-3644 GCA_042091495.1 Bacteroidota bacterium | reverse complement strand
TAGGGATTATTTAATGCTGCTATGGTACGCCTTTCAATTCTATCAAACATAAAGAGCTCAGATTGAAAGCCTATGAAATTAAAGCCAAAGTAAGTGATTACTAATAATCCTAGTGCTACCTGTCTGTATTTTCCTTTTTGAAAAAATACCATTCCGAAAACAATCAATAGTAATGCTAAAATAGCACCCCTAGAGTATGTCATAATAATACCGACTGGAATTAAAGCCAGGGTGATATACAAAAGATGCCTTAAAATTCCTTTTGGTTTATAGAAGGTAAGCAATAAAAAAAGTAGGGGCCATATTACATTTAAAAATGCACCGGATAAAATAGAGACTCCGATAAGAGAAGTGCCTCTATCTGCATTACTTCCAGCTTTAATCAAACTTTGACTTAACGAATCTGCATTTGGCATTAAAATAGGGTTTGACAGTAAAATGGCACTTATGCTTCTTGTAATAGGTAAAGATGAAAATATAAGTAATGTTGCTGTAATAAAAACCCCTATCAGAGCATATTGAATGATTTTTGATAAATCCTTTGGCTTTCGTATAATTTTTGGTAACGCAAAAAACAAACTTACAGCCAAGCTCATTCGAACCATTAAATAAAAGGGTTGAATCAACGTTCCAATGCGAAAACCGTTCAAAAATTCGTTCGTTAGTATCATGAAAAGTATAAAACGTACTAAACTCTCATAGGGAGTTCTATAGGGCAGATTCGGTAACTTTCTTAAATGATAAAGCATTAAGATAATTAAAAAATCAATAAGATAGATTGGTATTGGTCCTATTTTTACACCAACTTTGGGAGCTCCAAACAGCACCAGAACAGTAAAACACAAATATTTAAGTGCCGAAGCGTGTGTCTTACCCATCAGAAATTTTTTTGTACAGATCCGTGTAATGATCTATCATTTTATGAACGCTAAAATTTAGAGAATGAGCAAATGCTTTTTCCCCCATTTCATCCCGAAGTTCTTTGTTTTCTATGAGTTTTGTTAGCCTTTGAGCGATAATATTTTCATTGGATGGAGCAACCAGAAAAGCATCCTCGCCATCGTCTTTTATCAAATCACCTAAGCCGGGTACATTACTGATCACACAAGGCAAGCTAGCATTCATAGCCTCTACCGCTGCCAAACCAAAACCTTCCCATTGTGAAGGAATTAAAAAAATATCGCATTTTTTTAATAGAGTAGGGATATCCGAAATATAGCCTAAAAACTTCACTTTTTTTGACAAACCAAGTTCATTAACTTGTTCTTTCAATTTAGTTTCTAAATCACCTACACCTGCAATCCAGTATTCAAAATTCAATTCTTTTATTTTTGAGATAGCATTTAGTGCTGTTTTGTAATTTTTTTGAATATGAAGCCTACCGACCGAAATTATGATAGGGGTTTGCTTTTGTTTGCGGACTATACAATTATCAAATGTGAGATGCGCCCCATTATCTATAATTTGAACTTTTTCTTTCATAAAAGGTTGCCATTTTAAAAAGGCTTCTGCGGTTCCTGTACTGATTGCAATTATTTTATCATAAGATTTATAGGTTAAATAATCAATCATTCTACCCCAGAACTTATTTCGTCTGTTATTTGTTGTATTATGTTCTGTTAAAATTAATTTACACTTTGGAAGCAGTTTAAAAATATGTAAAACCGATACAAAAAAAATCGCCGGAAATAAATGCACATGTACTATATCTCCTGCATTGACTTCTCCTTTGAGATAACGCCATAGTTTAATAAATACAATTAATTTGTAAGCACTTTGGTAGTGTAGGGAACGAGCGCCTTGGATATTATAAATTGGGTTTTTTGATAGCCCAAATAATTTTGAAGATAGCCCTACATCTAATCCACCCCTGTGTAAATCTAAAACAAGCCGTTGAGCACCTCCATGTGCTAAGTTGTAGTCATTAACGATGTGATGAATGGCCAAATTTTTAATTTATGAATATGGAAAGTAAATTCTTTATTCTTTTTTTTAAGCCTCTGGGCAACCAAGGATCGGCTTTTTGTCTAAAATTAGGATCGGGTTTGAATTGATTCCACAAAAGTGGTTCTATATTTAATGTTGGCTCATTTATAACGTTACGCAAAACCTTGGCATATGCTGCTGCCGTTAATTCTGGTGTAAATCGCAAGCGCGCGTCAACAGAAGCCAGTTTACTCATTTTAAGAAGCAACTTACGATTCTCATTTAATATTTTTATATTTTTAACCATATGCTCACAATCGGCGACAGCGTGTAAAAATCCTGTTTCTCCCTCCTTTAATACATAGTCTGTAATTCCTTTTATAGTCCAAGCCATAGAAACACAACCAGCCATCATGGCTTCTAAAAGTGCATTTGGGCAGCCCTCAAAATGGGATGGGAATATATAAATGTCTGTGTTCGCCAGAAATTCAGGAACTTGCTGTCGATTTAAAGGGCCAAGAAATGAAATTTGGCCTGTTTTGGTCCAAGGTTCCAAGGCTTTTTCCAGTTTTTTTCTATGTGCACCTTTTCCTGCGATACTTAAATGAAAGGGTATTTCTTGTAAACTCAAATTCTCAACTAATTTTGGTAAATGCATCACTCCTTTTTGGTTATGCTCTAACCTCCCTAAAAAACCTAGTTGTAGAATGTCTTTTAGTCCTCTCTCATTTTGGGAAGCCAATTCAAAAGGCAAAGGATCAATCCCATTAGGGATGAGATGCATGATAGCAGGATTGGCATTATATTTTTCAATTAAATCGTCTTGAAGACGAGGTGTAATAGCGAATATTGCTTGTAAACGCTCTTTGCCAGACATCGTTATCCGATAGCCATGATCAAAAGCGTTAGCACACCTAGAAACCACTCGAATACGTTTAGGTAAATGTGGAATTGCACTTAAGATAGCCTCAGAATTGATACCCATCACAATATCTATATTCATGGTCTCACACCAAATTACAAAGGCTTGTGCCTGTTTTTTTACATTGTAAGTGTTCGCGGCTAATAAAACAGTGTTTTTATCGGCATAGCTGTTTTCCCAAAGCGCTGCTTGCTCTTTACCTAAAGCTACACAATACATGAAAATTCCGTACTTTTCAAGTGCAGGTCGTATATTTTTATAAAAAGTAAACGTACCACCGTCTTTTGGGACAGAGCCAAAAGCGATATTGATGTTACTCTTCATATTTTGATCTATTATCTAAGAAATTTATGCTCCAATTTTCCAGTAAATAATTCAACATAATTTTTTCTTTTTTCAAAACCATTTCATAAGTTTCTTTATCGTAAATATTATATTTTTTAGAGGAAACATTTAATCTTTTTGATTTAGGTAGCGATTGATTTAAGTGAAAATTATATTTCTCAAAAAAACTCGTTAAATTAGAATCTAAATAATCTAAAAGGATAAAATCATTTATGTAGCAGTTATTTTCTAAAAATTCACTCAAACCTAGAGGAAAATCAATTCGTGCTTTATTAATATCATGATTTGTAAAATAAAACTTGATCAACTGTTTGGAATA
This sequence comes from Bacteroidota bacterium, assembly GCA_042091495.1. Taxonomy (GTDB): domain Bacteria; phylum Bacteroidota; class Bacteroidia; order Flavobacteriales; family Flavobacteriaceae; genus JBELHJ01. The sequence continues at coordinate 132 of JBELHJ010000137.1, read as the reverse complement.
TAAACCACAATGACGCGAAAGATTGGAATGATATAATGGATAGTTTGTAATTGGGGCAAATTCATCACTAAGTACTATCTTAAGCCATTTACGAAACATCAATATATTATCAGGGTCTGAGTACAATTGATC
>JBELHJ010000136.1:0-3667 GCA_042091495.1 Bacteroidota bacterium | reverse complement strand
TTTTGACGAAACACGTGGTTTTAAGTTTATCTCTTATGCAGTATGGTGGATTCGTCAGTCTATCCTTCAAGCATTAGCAGAGCAATCTCGTATTGTTCGTTTGCCCTTGAATAAAATTGGGTCAATCAATAAAATAAATAAAACTTATGCTTTTTTAGAGCAAGCCCATGAGCGTGCCCCTTCTGCTGAAGAAATTGCAAAAGAATTAGACATGACGGTGAATGACGTAAAAGAATCTTTAAAAAATTCTGGTCGTCACGTATCGATGGATGCACCCTTAGTAGAGGGAGAAGACTCTAACCTTTATGATGTGTTAAATAGTGGTGAGTCTCCAAATCCTGATCGTATTCTGTTACACGAATCATTAAAAACTGAAATTGAACGCGCACGAGAGACCCTTACTCCTCGTGAGGCAGATGTAGTACGTCTTTATTTTGGTCTGGGAGATCAACACGCTATGACACTTGAAGAAATTGGAGAAACTTTTGATTTAACACGCGAACGAGTTCGCCAAATCAAAGAAAAAGCAATTCGACGTTTAAAACACACCTCGAGAAGTAAAATTTTAAAAACCTATTTAGGATAAATTTCCAAGCAAGCTTTACTGGCTTGCTTTTTTTTATGAAAAAACTCATTGCACCCTCTTTGTTAGCAGCAGACTTTGCTAACCTTCAACGCGACAGCGAAATGTTAAATAACAGTGAAGCAGATTGGTTTCACATTGATATAATGGATGGCGTTTTTGTGCCCAATATTTCTTTTGGTATGCCTGTATTAAAAGCCATAAGTGAGCACGCTAAAAAACCCCTAGATGTCCATTTAATGATTGTTGATCCAGATCGCTATATCGACACTTTTGCAGAATTAAATGCAGCCATTTTAACGGTGCATTATGAAGCTTGTTCGCACTTACATAGAAGCCTACAAAAGATTAAATCTTGCGGCATGAAAGCGGGTGTAGCATTAAACCCTCACACCCCCGTACATCTTTTAGAAGACATTATCCAAGATATTGATTTAGTTTGCTTAATGAGTGTAAATCCTGGCTTTGGTGGGCAGTCTTTTATTGAGAATACTTATGCAAAAGTAAAGGCAATAAAACAACTTATTATAGATAAAGGTGCTACAACGCTAATTGAGATTGATGGAGGCGTAACAGACCAAAACGCTAAAGCTTTGACGGAGGCTGGAGCAGATGTCTTAGTTGCTGGAAGTTTTGTTTTTAAATCAGACAACCCGACCGAAACCATCGCGCGTTTAAAGGCAATATAACGCTAAACTTATATCATAAAAAAAGGCCGAGCAATACTCGGCCTTTTTTATTTTATAAAGTAGAGATTATTTCTTGTAAAACTCTACTCTTCTATTTTTAGCTCTGTTAGAAGCATCACCATTTAATGGTTTAGATGATCCCATAGCTACTACTTCAAGACGAGAAGCATCAACTCCTAACCCTACTAATTCATCACGAACAGACTCTGCACGTAGTAGTGATAATTTTTGATTGTAATCTTCATTTCCGTCAGAAGAAGCATGACCTTGAATAACGATAATACCAATTGGGTTTTGGTCTAAAATACCTTTAATTTCAGCCACTGCATTAATAGAATCCTCTCCCATGATTTTTGAACCATTTGCTGGGAATAAAATACTACTACCTACTTGATTGATTGTAGACAAAATTTCATCTGTCAATTCTGGGCAACCATTTTCAGTTGTACCAGCTAATTCAGGACAATCATCATCTTTATCAGAAACACCATCATTGTCAGAATCTGGCCATGGGCATCCGTTATTTTCAGCTGGACCAGCTTCTTCAGGACACTCATCATCTCCATCAGCAATACCATCTTCGTCTGCATCTGGACAACCATTTAGTGCTACAAGACCAGCAACTTCTGGACAAGCATCATCTTTATCTAATACTGTATCTCCATCTGTGTCAGGGCAACCTTTATTTTCGGCTGGACCAGCAACTTCTGGACATTCGTCTTGTGGATCTGGAACACCGTCACCATCTGTATCAGGACATCCTTCAAACTCTTTTAAACCTGGCTCATCTGGACATTTGTCTTTTTTGTCATTTACACCATCCTTATCTCTATCACCTACACCAAAATCAAAGCTTAGTCCTAAAGATAAAAGACCATAATCTACTTCTGGATTCTCATTGATTTTCCCAATAGAATACTCTGCATAAAGACCTAATTTTTCTCCTAAAGCATAATCAAAACCTACTGTTCCAAAGTTAGAATAATCTGTATTTAAAGAACCACTATCTGTACCATCTTTCAATGATGTTGTTCCATAAACACCTGCTTTGACATAAGGACTAAATTTACCATCAATATTAAAACCGTACTTTAAAGCACCGTGCATACTAAAGAATTCATAATCTGTGGATGTACTTTCATCTTTTGTTTTTCCTAAAGCAACTTGACCTCCAATTGATAATCCTTTAAAGATTTTTCTGTAGAGTGATGCTTGTGGCAATCCTATAGAACCGCTCAAATCACCTGAAGCGACTGTCCCGTTTCTATTTACAATATCACTGTTAATTGAGGGAATTGTTGCGCCGATTGATATCTGCCATGGATTAGCAGAAGTTTGTGCAAATATTGACCCTGAAGCTAAAACGCTTATAACCAACATTAATCTAATAAATTTCATAATAAATAGTTTTATTTTTTAAAGTGTTCAAATCTACTAAAAATCTGAATATAATTAAGGTGTTTGTTACAGAAAAAAGAGATATTAAAAAGAGTCTATTTGTTTTAATGTTAATGAGTTATCCAAATAAGGTCATCATCAAAACCAAATGCTCATTATTTATGTAAAACAAAAAAGGCTGAGCGTTGCTCAGCCTTTTTTATATAATTAAGTAGTTCTCATTGTTTTGCGGTAAACTCTACCCGTCTACTCTTCGCTCGAGATAAAGCCTCATTTTTATCTACAATAGGTCTTGATTCACCAAAAGCTTGAACCTCTAATCGAGCAGAAGGGCTTAAATGTTTTTATCTAAGAAAAGCATATTTCAATTGAACGTCAGAAGAAATATACTGCAGATTACGATTTGTTGTTCCTTCAATTTTTGAAACTCCCGCAAAAGCAAAATTTACCCCAACAGACAAGTTTTCCTTTAGGGTGCGATAAACACCAATCGAGGGAACTCCTGCATTCCAATGGTCGGTATTAGTAAAATCTTCGAAAAAACCTCCCTGATTTGGGAAGTAAATATTTTCCTTACCGGTTGGGAAAATATCAACAGCGTTTAGGCCAGCATTTATTTGCCATGGGGTGTCGTGACGCTGCGCCATCAATGCAGTAGACACAACCATAAATAGGAGGGAAATATAAGTAGGTTTCATGAAAAAAAGTTTGTTAGATTTGGGTTAAAATAACTTACAAATGTTAATATACAAATTCATGATAAATAATCACAAGGCTTCGCCAAATATTGCAAATTATATCCTTATCAAACACTTGTAAGTATTAAATTTCTTAATTTAGTTATTCAATTGCGCAAAGCCAAAAACCCTTGCCATTTAAAGAAGGATAATGATTAATAATGCTGTCGAGCAGAACATAGATTTTAACAAAGAAATCACCCGCCTAAAAAAGGAAAAAAATGCGGTTATACTAGCCCATTATTACCAAGAAGATGCAA
>JBELHJ010000135.1:1801-3688 GCA_042091495.1 Bacteroidota bacterium | reverse complement strand
TTCTTTCTTTTTTTGTTTATCAATTTTTTTCTGTTCTTTTTTTGAAACTTTATTTAAACGTTCCATTTCATTTTCCATGAATTCTTCGTCTATATTGTCTTCAGTTAAAATTTCTTTGTCCACATGGAAATCTAACCGATAAGATATTCCAGCATTTATTGTAAAAATTGAAGGCGTATTTTTTGTGTTTAATGTTAAATCGGTATCAAACTGTAAATTTCTATTTAATAGATAAGCGCCTCCAAAACGAAATAAATTATCTCCATAAACATCACTTTTGATACCTTGAGTTTCAGCGAATAATACAATAGCTTCGTTGATTGATTTAGTAAGCGTAAAAATATATTGAAATTCATCGAAATTTGTTCCAATTCTGTTCATTATGAAATTACTTATAAAAACCCATCCGCCCCTAAAATTGTGTTGAGCATAAATAGCTGCATTTGGACTAAAACCTTCTATATATGTTTGGGTGTAGGGATTGTAAGAATAGGGATTCTCCTTAGCATCATAATTTGCAGATAATTGGATACCTACTGCAGGAATTAAATCTTTTTTATTAAATCTTCTGTTTGCTTTGTAGCTGTATAAATTAGGGCTATAATCTCTATTTTTGTAGGGGTCATAAATTAGGTATTTAGCACCAAAGGAAAGCATCTTAAAATTGGCTTGTTTATATGTTGAACCAGTATTTAGTTGAGTTACGGTTTCATTTTGATAAACTGCATTAAAATTTAATTCTAATTGTTCAAATAAAAAACCATATCGGCCTTCAATATTTAAACCAAAACCTTTGTTTTCTGAATTGAGTAAATCATGCTTATTTTTGAAGTTATAAAATCCACTTTCAAGTTGTGCAACATTCTGTCCTACAGCAAAAGCACTTTTAGATTGCCCTGGTCTATTAGAATTAATAATATCTGTGTACTGAGAAAAACTATTCATTACACTCAGTAACAATAGAAATTTTAAATACTTTTTTAAAGCCATATTAGTAGTTTGGATAGTACCAAATATAGAGTTTTTATTTTTTTTAGGTCTCAATGTAACTATATAATTACCTTATATTGTACTTTTGAAAATTGTAAATAAAAATTTTATTGATGGGTCTTTTAAAAACCTTACTAGTTATAATTGTTATATCATATATTATTAGAATTTTAAGATATTATCTAACTCCAATTTTTAAACTTTTTATAGCTCGAAAGGTTGAACAGCAATTTAGGAATCGATATAACAATTCATCAAATCAAAAAACTCATAAAACCGGAGAAACTATTATTGATAAAATGCCCAATAACAAAAAATCAAATGATAGTGTAGGTGAGTATGTCGATTATGAAGAAATTGAATAAAATATTTATTATGAATTTTTCATTTAAGTCATACTTAAAGCATTTTTTAGCGGTAATTGTTTTTTCAATAATTTCTGTAGCCTATTTTAATCCCATTTTGAGTGGAAAAGCAATTTTTCAGAATGACATTAAACAATATATTGGGATGTCTAAACAACAGCAAGACTTTAGTCTTGCTAATGGTGAAGAAACCTATTGGACTAATAGTGCCTTTGGTGGTATGCCAACATATCAATTGGGTGCTAAATATGCACATAACTATATAAAAAAAATAGATAGTTTCATTCGCTTTTTACCCCGTCCTGCAGATTACTTATTTATTTATTTAGTTAGTTTTTATATTTTATTATTAGCCTTAAAAATTGATTTTGATTTAGCATTTTTAGGTGCTTTAGCTTTTGGTTTTTCAACATATTTAATAATTATTCTAGGTGTAGGTCATAATGCTAAAGCTCACGCTATTGCATACATGCCTCTGGTGCTTTCTGGAATTTTTATGGTATTTAATAAGAATTATATTTCAGGAATTTTA
>JBELHJ010000135.1:0-1701 GCA_042091495.1 Bacteroidota bacterium | reverse complement strand
ACCCGAGGAACATTACATCTGACAATAAACCCTGATGGTACTGATAAAATTATTTCATCAGGTCTCGATTATTCATATATTACAGAATACAGTTACGGTCTGATAGAAACTCTAAATTTATTTATACCAAGATTTTTAGGAGGAGGTAGCTATGAGGATGTTGGTAGAGATTCATCAAGTTATGAGTTTTTTATAAAGAACGGACTTTCTCCAATAGAAGCATTAAACCAATCAAAACAAATCCCTACATATTGGGGTGAACAGCCTATTGTAGAGGCTCCTGCTTACATAGGTGCTGTCATTTTATTTTGTTTTGTTTTAGCACTATTTACATACCAAGGAAAACATAGAAAGTGGATTATTTCTGTAATTATTCTTTCATTATTACTCTCTTTTGGTAAAAATTTTGCAATACTCACTGATTTTTTCATTGCATATTTCCCTTTATATAACAAATTTAGGGCAGTTAGTTCCATTCAAGTTCTACTTGAGTTATGTATTCCTTTACTTGCTATTATAGGTTTAACTAATTTTTATAATCAAAGTAAAATTAATAAGCTTTATTTTAAAAAGCGATTGTTATATAGTTTAGCTATTACTGGTGGATTATGTCTTAGTTTTTTACTTTTTAGGAGTGTTTTGTTTGACTTTGTGGGAAATTCTGATGGCTATTTCTTACAAAATTATGGTCAAGAATTTGTGGATGCAATAAGAAATGACCGTATTTCATTTTTTATGAATGATACCTTAAGAACTTTGTGTTTAGTTCTTATAACTTTTCTAGTGCTGTATGCATATCATATTAATAAAATTAATAGAAGTAAGTCGATTATAACTCTTGTTTTGCTGGTCTTATTTGATTTGATAGGTGTTGACCGCAGATATGTAAATAATGAAAATTTTACATTTAAGAGGCAAGTTGAGACTCCTTTTGTTAGCGACAAAGCCGATAAAGAAATCTTGAATGATACAACTTTTTTTAGGGTTCATGATTTAACATCATCTGGGGCAAAGGCGTCTTATTTTCATAATTCAATAGGTGGCTACCATGCTGCTAAACTATCAAGGTTTAATGATATCATTGATTTCTATATTAATCGGAACAATCTTAATGTTTTGAATATGCTTAATGTTAAGTACATTATTTTAAATAATGAAGCGGGTGTTGTTCAAACGTTCATTAACGATGATGCCAATGGTAATGCTTGGTTTGTATCAAGTATTGATAAGCTAAACTCACCCAATGAAGAAATATTATCATTAAAAGAATTAGAAAATAAGAATAAAGCACTAACTACTGATAAAACTATATTGGAAAGCACTTCATATGATTTAGATTCTTTAGCTTATGTTAAGCTTGTGAAACATCAGCCAAATGAGATGAGATATAAATCATCTAACTCAAACGACGGGTTTATTGTTTTTTCTGAAATCTTCTACCCTTATGGATGGGAGGCATATATAGATGGTGAATTAACAGATATTCATAGAGTAAACTATTTGTTAAGAGGAGTAAATGTTCCCAAAGGAAAACACGTCATTGAACTTAAGTTTAATCCAAAGGTGGTTTACAGAGGTCAAATCATATCTCTATGGGCATTTATATCATTTTTATTACTTATCGCTGGAGTTCTTGTTCTTAAGCTAAAGAAAGTTAGGAAAAGTGAATAAACGTGTTCTAATAATATCATATTATTGGCC
>JBELHJ010000134.1:0-3701 GCA_042091495.1 Bacteroidota bacterium | reverse complement strand
AATGACCATAGCCACCCCCGTCATAAAAGCGATTCATCATAACGCCGCCAAAACGTGCTTGGGGATTCAAAAGGTATTGATAACGTAATACATTGACCATACTTTTCCCTCCTTCTCCGATATAAGAGCGGTCTTCTCCACCTACTAAATAGGGCGAGTTTTGATCTAATGCATTCAATAAAAAGAGGCGGGATTTTCGCCCTTGGCTAAGGATTTTTGATGCCACAGAAGGGTTGACAATCGAACGAGAATAAAAAGCGCCATCGGCGAAATTGACCAGGTCTGTCCCGCGATTAAAAAACGGGCGACGTTCTGGGTATTGTAGTGAGAAAGAAGAGTTGACGTCGATCTGAGTAACATCTGCCTCGACTTGAGAAAAATCTGGGTTTATCGTGACTTCCCAACTGGTGTTTTTATTGAGGTCGAGATTAAGGCCAAGGCCAATCTTTGCTTTCAAATTTCTATAATCGATTGAGGCTGTTGGCGTTTGTCTTTCGCCTTGAATATTACTCGATAGATAGGGCAATAACTCTTTTCGTTTCTCAATTTTGATATTTTTAAAGAAAAGGCGATCGGTGGTTTGACAAACGATACAACTGTTGTTGCGGTCGCGAATTTGGCTGCTTACTTCTATGTCATTCCCATTTTCAACATAGCGGCGATAAAAATTTATGCGCCACATTTGGTCTGTCCCATTAGGGAAGGGAATTTCTGCAAAGGGGATTTTCATTTCAACTTGATATCCATCTTCAACGATAACCCCTTTGGATTCAAAATTTACATTAAAAGAACTGTCATAGCGTTGTTCGTCACTTAATGCATTGATTTGTTTTACATCAAATTGACTCCCCAATGCATTTACCGCTAAACCAATGTTAAATCTCGCATCGGCGTAAGGATCTAATCGCACTAATACCACATCGTCATTCCAAATGTTTCGATCATCGCGAGGGCGTATTGATGCTCGAATGGCTTTTGGGTCATGCTTTGCATAGACCCCTATAAAAACATGGGTACTGGAATAAGCGATATAAGCAGTGGTCTCTTTTTGAGCTGGTTGATTATTCGCTGGATTAAACTCTATGTCAAAAGGGACTTGGGTTGCTGTTTTCCAGATGTCTTCTTCTAATCGCCCATCAATATCGAACTCCTTTTCATCGACTAAGGGCGGACGTAAACTGTCCTGAGCATAGGTGAAAAAGGAAAATAATAAGAGAATGGTGAAACCCTTTTTTTTCATTGCAAGCAAAAAAATTCTTTTTCTTTTTCACAATATTATGGTTTTTCTTCGACTTGAGGTCGTATACCAGCTTGAAAAGCTTGTTTTATTAAGGACATTTGATTAAGTAGAGAAAGTGAGAACTAACTGTAAATTACTTTACCGCTTGTGATTGAAAAAACTAAAGGAAAAACAATAGCTAAACTCAGAATAGTGAGATCTAAATCTATTTTAATAGAAAACATTTTCTATCGTTTTAAAACTATAATTGTTTTATCGTCACTCATTGACATCTGCGGTGTGGTGCTACCATCATTATTACCATTATTTAAGCCGTTAATATCATTAGAATAATCATATTGAATTAATGATACAGCATTTTATTAGGATTAATGTCATAGACCCACATTCTTCCCCTAGCATCTAAAATGACCAATGTTTGTTCGTCTTTGCTAAGCACAAACGATTGACCAAATTTATGATGTAAATCAGTAAAACCAGATGTTAAAGTTGTCGTAAGAGAGTATTGACCATTTTCTTTATCTAAAATCACAACACTACCATTCATACTTCCATTCATACTTCCATTTATTCTTTCATCTCTAGCGTAAATTAGTTTATTACCGCTTGAACTAATAGTCATAAGGTCCTCTGTTAAATCATAAAAAGAATTCGAATTATAAATTTTTTTTCAATCCCCACTAGGGTCTGAATAAGCTGTTTCATCATAATCAGTATCCCCGCCAAAACCGTAACCAGCAGAATACATTTCACGCTGATCTACCGGTGTATTCTGAGAATTTGAAATAGTAATAGTAGGAGTTGCTACCATCGCTTCACTAAAGGTTGCAGTTATTGTAACCGTATCAGATGCTGACAAAAGATTGTCTGTATCTGTATCAGTTAGGGTTAGTGTAGGAGAGGTTTGGGCAGATAGACTAAAGCTTGAAATAATAAAAACAGTACACAAAAAAGAATCCTATTTTTTGATTTATAATGTTGGATATTGCTGATTAAGGACATAAAACAAAATTTAAAAAGGTTACATTTCGACTAAGCCCCTTATTATGCCTTAAACTTGATATTAAATTGGAGCAAATACTATGAGAAACTTTCATAAACCATTTCCACTGGTAAGCTGAATTAGTTGCAGCTTTGTTTAATAATACTTTGATGAAATAATTAGACTTATCTAATCAGGTCATTTAAAGAGCTAATAATTTATTGGTAAGATTTTCATTTCTTTTGAGCTTGAGTTTTTTTCTTATACTAGAGCAAGTATTAAAGTATGTGCTATGAGAAATTTCTAATTGGCTTTGTATTTGTTTTGAATCATAGTTCAATCTTAAATACATACTAATCTTAATTTCTCTGGAAGTCAAATTAGGCGCAACCTTGCTCAAGTTACTTGTGAAAGCAGGGTAGGCTTTTGCAAATTCAAGTTCAAATAATAAATTAGTTTGCATGATTTTTATTTAATATTTACTAAACTTACGCTCTAAATGATTTATAGAACAAGTGCGCGGTAGAAATGCAGTATTGCTTTCTAGACTTAGAAATACAATAAGCCAATTGACCTATCAAGTATTTTACAAGTAATTAAATGCTAATTAAAAAGGAATTGTTTGATCTCTATCCTAGGGTCACAAAATAAATTATTGTGGGAACAAATAAAACAAAACATAAAACATCAAATGATTTTGGAGTTTCTGCCTTAGAGTGCCAGTATGCTAAAAGTATTAAAGGGACTTGAAACGGTAGCCTAATTAATGCATCCTGTCTTGAGATTCCGAATGTGTTTTGTGCTATCTCAGAGGTAAATAAATAAATGTTTGCAGGGAAAACGGCAATCAATAAAGCAAGCAACCCCAAAGCTCCGTATTTTCGAGTTTTCCTTGGAATTAACAAAGCCCCCAAAACAATTTCAAATAGACCTGATATATAAACCATTAATTCGGGATATGGGATATAGGGAGGAACGATAACAAGGAAAAAATCCATGTCGGTAAAATGTTTAATCCCCACCCCTATATACAAAAGGCTCAGGGAATATACCGTTATGTTTTTTAGTGATTCTCTCATCATGTCAAAGATAACTAAATCTATCTGTGTTATGTTAATCTGACAGAATCTGACACTATAAAAAAGGGTTCGAGTCCCAGTTTCTCCCGAACCTTGCTCAAGATTTATGTAACACATATACAGCAGTATGCATCCGTATGTAACACACCCTATGAATAGTCAATAACAAGGCCTAGCTTTAGCTGTTATATATAAAAACCCAACACATGGAATATTTAGATGAGATAATTAATTTGAGAATTAAGCCTTCGGACAAACAGAAATTAACTGCTTTGGCATTGTCAGACAATTTATCTGTTTCGGCTTATTGCAGGTCAAGATTATTAAACGAGTTAGAACAAAGTAATTAATCTAAAATAGTAGAAAGTAGATGGAAACAGTTGCAGCAGTAAAATACGGA
>JBELHJ010000133.1:0-3704 GCA_042091495.1 Bacteroidota bacterium | reverse complement strand
CTCACACCAATTATTCGGTATTTTCTTTATGGGACACCTTTAGAGCCACACATCCTTTATACACGATTATAGAACAAAAACGCACCAACGACTTCATTAATACGTTTATAGATCAATATGAAAAGGGAGGTCTCTTACCCATTTGGGAACTGGCAGGCAACTATACAGGATGTATGATTGGCTATCACAGTATTCCGGTAATTACAGACGCCTATGTTAAAGGTATTAGAGGTTATGATGCGCAAAAGGTATTTAAAGCCATGTTACATAGTGCTAATCAGGATCATTTGGGATTAAAGTCTTATAAGTCTTTGGGGTATATTCCTGCTGATCATGAAGCAGAATCGGTATCAAAAACTTTAGAGTATGCCTATGATGACTGGTGTATTTCTAAGATGGCAGCGCTTTTAAATCAACCAGAGACTGCATCGTATTTTCTAGAAAGGTCACAGTTTTATAAAAATATATTTGATCCAGAAAGTGGTTTTATGAGAGCTAAAGTTAATGGGAATTGGTTTGGTCCTTTTGATCCCTCTGAAGTTAATTTTAATTATACCGAAGCTAATGCTTGGCAGTATAGTTTATTTGTGCCACAGGATATCGAAGGACTTATTTCGCTTTATGGAGGTCCTAAACCATTTGAAAAGCAATTGGACAATTTGTTTGCAGCATCAACGGATTTAGCTGGGAGGCAACAGGCAGACATCACCGGGTTAATTGGGCAGTATGCTCATGGTAATGAACCCAGCCATCATATGGCTTATTTGTATAATTATATTGGAAAACCTCATAAAACACAATATAGAATAAGACAGATATTAGAATCACTTTATCAAAATTCTCCAGAAGGACTTTCTGGGAATGAAGATTGTGGCCAAATGTCATCTTGGTATGTTTTAAGTGCTATGGGATTTTACCCTGTGACTCCTGGTTTACCCTACTACACTTTGGGAGCACCTATATTTGACGAGGTAGCAATTCATATGGAAAACGGAAATACATTTAAAATCACTTCTAAAAATAATTCTAGTAAGCATTTTTATGTGCAAGATGTGGCATTAAATGGGCAATCATATAAAAAGTCTTTTTTAAATCACGAAACAATTATGAAAGGCGGAAGTTTATCATTTGTTATGAGTGATATTCCAAATAGTAATCCTTTTTTAGAACAACCAACCGCAAGTATAAAAGCTTCATTAATTACACCTGTCCCTTATTTTGAGTCTGAGTCTAAAACCTTTACAGGTTCCCAAGAAGTTGTTATAAGAGGGCTTGACCATGAGGATGAAGTTTTTTACAGTATAGACAACAAGGATTTTAAACGTTATACTTCACCAATTATCATAACGAAGTCTACAAATTTTAAAGCATATGCTGTAAGAGATGGTAAAAAGAGTTATGAAGTACAAGCTTCATATTTTAAGATCGATGGTAACCGAAAGATTGATTTAAAAACAAGTTATGTCAATCAATATGCAGCCGGAGGAGACAATGCGCTTATTGATTTCATGCGTGGGGGCAATAATTTTAGAACTGGCACTTGGCAAGGGTATCAGGGACAGGATTTGAATGCCATTGTAGATTTAGGTAGTGTAAAATCTTTATCAGCACTGGGAATTGGATTTTTGCAAGATGTGAAATCTTGGGTTTATTTTCCTAAGTCGGTTTTATTTGAAGGTTCTGAAGATGGGAAAGCATATAAAACTCTGGGCAAAGTAACACATTCTTTCTCAGATCAATTGGAAGGTTCAAAAACCCACGATTTTGAAATAAATAAGAAAATGAAACTAAGATATATTAGGATCAAGGCAGAAAGCTATGGTGTAAACCCACAATGGCATCCAGGCGCTGGAGAGCCAACCTGGTTATTTGCTGATGAGATTTATATAAAACCATAAATTAAATTTTACAATTTACTTATTGGCGTACAGTTTTCAGACTTACAATTATCAAATAAATTACAGATTTCATCAAATAAGTAAGTCGTATTATTGTTTAGAATTTTTCGACCATCAATCTCTGTGATAGGTGTAAGCTCACCCATGGTTCCCGTTGCAAAGACAACATCAGCATTATAGGCTTCAGATAATGAAATATTTTCTTCAGTATAAGCGATTTCATTTATTTTACATAGTTGCAATACCAAATTTCTTGTAATTCCTGGAAGACATGCATGAGGCAAAGGGGTGCGTATTCTGTCATCTTTAACCAAGAAAATATTGGTGCCATTTAGCTCTGCTAAAAAGCCTTGGTTATCTAACATTAAAGCAGCATCTGCTCCAGCATGATTGGCTTCAATTTTAGCTAAAATATTATTTAGCAAATTATTGTGATGAATTTTGGAATCTAAATGCATTGGACTATTTCTTCTTACAGATGAAGTAATCACAGTTATACCTTTCTCATTATTGTAAACCGGTGGTTTCCACTCGGCCAACACAATAAGAGAACTCACGCTTTGATTTAACCTAGGATCCATTCCAGATGTTATTTTGCTTCCTCTTGTTAGTGTTAACCTAATGTGAGTATCACAGGTCATTGCATTAGCCTCAAGCGTTTGCTTAATGGCTTTTCTTATAGTGTTTTTATTTGGAATGTCATCAAACATTAAAGTATGAGCAGAAGCTAAAAGGCGGTCAAGATGGGCTTCCAGGCAGAAAAGACCTTCTTGGTACACTCTTAATCCTTCCCATACGGCATCTCCACCTTGGACAACACTATCAAATACTGATATTTTAGCCGCTGTTCTTGGGTAAAGACGGTCTCCCACCCAAATTTGAATGTTTTGATTTTTAGGATTAAATTTTTGTAACATTTTAAATTGGTTTAAGTCGTTTATCAAAAAGCGTATTATAATAAGGCAAGCTGTCTTCGATTAATTTTTTGTGTGATTTTGAAAGCCTAATTTTGGTTTCTATTTTTTTAAAACCATTAGTTTGGTGTGCATTGGCATACCAATAAGGCGCCCAAATACCGTCAAAAGATTTAGGCCCTTTTTCCCAAGACAACATTTTTTTAGACCAGGTTATTCCCAATGTTTTACAAATTAATTTTAAAATGTTTTCAGGGTCACTTAATAAGTCGTCTGTATCTACAATTAATTTTGGGACACTGGTGTTTTTAACACGGTTCCAAATTTTAAACTGATCTTCAAAACCAATATCTTTAAGGGTAATATCATCAACAATTTTAGCAAAAGAATTAATCACTTTTTTAGGGTGTCTAATCCAAAAAATATAAGATGTTTTATTAAACCAATCCAAGTTTAGATCTACAATATGATGAGACATATTTTTTATGTAAATCTCATCAGGTGATTTTGCAATCAGCTTTTCAAGTTTAGAAAAAATATGGTCATAATTTATTGGCATTTGTGACAAAATTTCGTCTCTACCAGGATGCGCAAGGTTGTTGTTTTTTAAATATATGCCATAAAAAGGTTCGTCTACAACCAGGCATTTGGGGCGCGAAGCAAAGCTATACATAAGGGCTGTACTTATGTTTCTTGGTCCTGAGATTGCATGAATAATTTTAGTAGACATATTTTAAAAATACAATAAAATTGATGTTAAATTCAATTTAGTGTTTTGGTATCTATATAGTTAAATTTTTATCTTGGAGGTATAAATTAATTTGAATTCTATGAAAACTTTAAATGACAATTGGTTTGTGATTACTTTAACAGCAGTAGTTTTTGGTCTTTT
>JBELHJ010000132.1:0-3720 GCA_042091495.1 Bacteroidota bacterium | reverse complement strand
GAGCATTTTTAGCATCTAGTGCCATTAAGGTTTTGTCTTTATCGGCCAGTTGTTTTTCGAAGGTATTGGTTAGTTCCTGCTTGGCCAGTGCTATGGCATTGGCTTTTTCGGTGTTGGCCAGTTTAAGACGCGCGGCGAGCTCCTCGTTAAATTGCTGGTCGCGTACTTGCTTGACAATACTGGCAAAGTTGGCTTCGTCTACCTGAAAGACCTCATGACAATTAGGGCACTTAATATTATTCATAACTCAAGGTTTAATTTTAAGACATCAACACCCATAAGCGTGTTGATGCCTTTTATAAAGGAATGGTAAATTAGGTTGCGTTTTATTGAAATGCAAATAAATTTATTAACTATGCCAATTGGTGGCGTACTAATTTTTTTTATATTGGAATACCAAAAATACCCTATGAAACGCACCCATTATGTCTCCAGACAACTCACAGAGGTCATTACATGTGTAAGTCAAAAACCTTACATAAGCAAAGCAGCGATTATTGATTATTTGCATGATAAAGATATTAATGTATCAGACCGAACGTTATCCCGTTATTTTAATCATATTGAAACCGATTTCCATATTAAAATTACATACTGTACTACACATCGGGGTTACTATATTGATGAAGACGAAAGTTTTGAAAACAGGTCTTTAACCCAATATCTAGATGTCCTAGCTCTAACAGATGTATTGGCAAAAGGGATACAACAGCAACAGCATTTACAGCATGTAGCGTTTGAGGATGCCGACCGTTTTAAAGGGGTGACCCATTTGGATTTTTTTATTAAAGCCATTAACGAACAACAGCAGGTGACTTTTAGGTATTTTAAATACGATTCACAAACTTCATCTAATCGTGTGTTTACGCCATTTTTACTTAAAGAATACCAGAACCGCTGGTATGTGATAGGTGTTATTGAACCCAAAGCAGATCAGAAAGCTGAAGTACGGACCTTTGGTTTAGATCGGATCAATTCACTAGAGGTTATAGGTAAAGCCACATTTAAAAGAGGTGATTTTGAAAGTCATTTGAAGTTATTTGATCATGTTGTAGGTATTAGCTTAGGGGATAGAAAGACCCCTATTATGAAGCCCCAGGTGGTAACTTTAAAAATTACAGAATTAAGAAAATATTATTTAGAGAGTTTGCCTTTACACCATAGCCAGCGTGTAAGTGATTCTCCTGATGACGATGAATGGTATACTGTTAATTTAAAAGTAAGCTTGAATTATGAGTTTGTAGCTCAGCTTATGGCTATGGGTGATTCGGTTCAAGTTATAGCACCACAAGCATTACGTAAAAAACTAAAGGATGCTTTAAGTAATGCTTTAAAGGCTTATAAGTAGTTACGTTTTATCTAGTATGTTGTATATTTTTTTAAATTAAAATAATTAGACAAACCTTATGCGTTTACTCACTAAATCGCGATTTAAATTAGGACTGGAATGTCCTAATAAATTGTTTTTTACTAGAAAAGAAAAGGAATATGCTAATCAAAAACAGAGTGATCCTTTTTTGTTGGCTTTGGCCGATGGGGGGTTTCAGGTGGAAGAATTAGCCCGTTTACATTATCCAGAAGGCATTTTAATTGAAGATAAAAAATCGGACACGACCTATGATTACGATTTGAAAGTTGCTAAAACGGCTGCTTTATTAGAACGTGATGAGGTGGTGATTTTTGAAGCAGCGTTTCAGTTTGAAAATTTGTTTATCAGGGTTGATATTTTAAAAAAAACAGGAAATACCATTGAACTTATTGAGGTTAAAGCAAAATCTTTTGATTCAGGGAACTGTGATTACGAGTTTGTTGGGAAGCGAGGACATCTTGCAACACCTTGGAAATTGTATTTGTTTGATGTGGCTTTTCAAAGTTATGTGATCCTAAAGGCGTTTCCTGAGTTTAAAGTACAATCGTTTTTAATGCTGGCCGACAAAAGTAAAACCACGACCATAGCAGGTTTGAACCAGCAGTTTCGGATTAGTAAAAGCAGTGATAACCGTACCGGAGTTGAGAGCCGTTTAACGCATCTTGAAGATCCTAATACCCAATCGGTATTAAGTCGGTACGAGGTAAGTGATTTGGTAGCAGGGATCCACAGTGGCCGGCATCGCGTTATTGAAGACTACGACTTTGAAACCGCTGTAACTACTTTTGCGGAGGCCTATGTTAACGATACGTATTTAAAACATCCTGTAAGTTTTAGTGCCTGCAAACAATGTGAATTTAAAAATGCAGCCTCTGATCCTACAGTTTTGAAATCGGGATTTGAATATTGTTTTAAAACCCAAAAGAGTTGGAATAGCACCCATTTTGAAGCGCCTAAGACCTTTGAGATCTGGGACTTTAGAAAAGGCGCAAAACTATTTAATGATGAAAACAAGGTGTTTCTAAGTGATTTGAGTATGGAAGATATAGATATAAAACCTGAGGCAGGAAAGTATTCTAGGACCGAGCGGCAGTGGCTTCAAATTGAGAAAGCGGTACAAGGGGATTTGACTGAGGCCGTTTTAAAAGACGATCTCAAAGCTGAGATGGCTAAATGGCATTGGCCATTAAATTTTATAGATTTTGAAACCTCTACAGTGGCTTTACCTTTTTTTGAGGGGATGCATCCTTATGAACAAGTAGCCTTTCAGTTTTCGCACCATGTGGTTTATGAAGACGGTCGTATAGAACATGCCAACGAATATTTGAATACCGCAGCTGGTGTATTTCCTAATTTTGAATTTATAAGGGCTTTAAAAAGGGCTTTGTCTGAAAATAACGGTAGTATTTTTAGGTATGCGGCTCACGAAAACAGTATACTCAATGCAATATATTGGCAGCTGCAAGCCTCTGAGGAACCCGATAAGGAACCTCTTATGTATTTTATAAAGCAGGTGAGTCAGTCTAAAAATAGCAGTACCATAAACTGGAAAGGACCACGTAACATGATAGATTTGTGTAAGGTGATTAAAGACTTTTATTACAACCCCTATACTAAGGGATCTAATTCTATAAAAGCAGTACTTCCCGCTGTATTTAAAAGCAGTGCCTTAATAAAAGCTAAATACAGTCAGCCGCTATCAGCTATTGGGGTATCTTCTAAAAATTTTGATGCTGATAAAGTTTGGCTCACTGAAAGTGATGGTGAAGTGGTTGATCCTTATAAAACGTTGGGGCCTTTGTTTGCGGATTGGGACAATGCTACCACATTGCTTTCTGATTTTCAAAGTGATGAAGGTATTAGCGATGGTGGTGCTGCCTTAGCAGCCTATGGTAAATTACAATACACCGATATGTCTGCTGCGGAGCGTGCGGCCATAAATAACGCTTTGTTAAAATACTGTGAGCTGGATACCCCGGCTATGGTTATGATTTATGAGCATTTACAAGAGATGACCGAATTAAATTTACACGATTAAGGTGTCGTTTCTAAAGCCATAAGGATACAAGCAATGAGAAATAAAAAGGACGGCAGGCGTTGCAACAATTTATTCCTTACACTAAAATGAAAATACTGCGCCGCTCCCATAAATACCGCCATTCCTGATGCTGCTGGAAAGACCAGCTCGGGATAACAAAGCCCAACGAGTAACAAGGTGGCTAATGCTATTTTTGCTGCCCCTACTATGTTACGGGTCAGATCCGGGAGATTAAATTGTTTGAATTCTTTAATGACATTGTGGTAGCGGAAGGTCCATACATACAATACAGAGACGGCTACTATAACTTGAA
>JBELHJ010000131.1:0-3767 GCA_042091495.1 Bacteroidota bacterium | reverse complement strand
TCGGAGATTTCCAGGATTGATCTTCTTGTTTAATACTAAAATTTCCAGTATCCGTATTAAAAACTAATAAACCCGGTTCGTTATTAATCACCTCAGCTGTTTTAACTCTGGGTATTAATAATCCTCCGGTATTACTTTTAATTTCAATGGCCGCTTTAGGATTGGTGGTATTAATACCTAGTTGGGCATGAATTAAACTAGAAAATAATAGTAATAATATGTTACTTATATTTTTTGTCATATCTAATTGCATTCTACTTGAAGTTCATTACAGGTATAATTTTTACCCAAATTCTCAGGTGTATTAATAGGAGTATTTTGATAAGACACCCTTAACCTTCCATCATTTGAATATAAATCTTCTCCTAATAATTTGGATGTGCCGTTAAGTTTGATTTCACAAGCTGAATGTTCAACGGACCAGTGTGTAGGTCTAAATTGTATACCTGCATTTGGCAAATCAGTATTTATATCAAGTTCAATTGTATTTATATGAAGAGGGATTTTTTTCCCGTTTTCTAACCTATAATTTATTTGAAAATCTACCTTTGCATTTTCTTTTATTTTCAGTGATAATTTGTTGACTACATCACATATTGCATTATTATTATTGTCTCTTACTGTATAAAATTTGCCATTCGATGGAGTGTAGATATAGTTACCACTGAGTCCTGAATTTAATTCTTCATCAAAATCATCTGGACAATCTTTTTCACCACAATATGTGTTATTTTGAAATAAAGTCCCAGGATCAGTGTACCCATCTGTATTACCAGTAACTTTTCCATTAGAGTTATCAATACCTGTACCGTCTAAAACGCCGTCTTTATCAGTATCTGTAAATCCAGCTTCGTAAACATCTAAACAGGTGTCACTATCGGCATCCAATTCATAGGCATCTAAAACTCCATTATTATTTGTGTCTATTGGAGTGAGATCTTCTAAAGTGTCATGCATTCCGTTATTATTGGTATCTAAATAGCCATTATCGCTAGAGTTTAGTATGCCATCGCTATTGGTATCATAAGCCTTGAAACCAGCTTCCACAACATCGTAAATACCGTCATTATCAGAGTCTATATCTAGTGAACTCGCAATCCCATCGTTGTCATTAAAGCTATAATTGGTTGATGATGTTGATACAGCTCGTAAAGCAATTCCTTCTTCTGAGCGCCCTGTCTTGTTTGTGTAAATATTAAAACTGGAAACTTCCGGAAGTTCTAATTCCCAGGATAAAGATCGCATTCTTGGCCTATTGTTTCCTGAATTATCAGTGCTCAAAACTTCTATAATGCTTCCACTGGAAATATTAGTTCCGTTAGCATAATTTATTTCATTATCCTCATCACTAATTATGGCATTATTACCTCCAGACCACTCAAACCATATATTTTCGAATGCATATTTAAATTTAGGACCAACTAAATTAGAATTACTTGAATTTTGAACAACCTCAGAATTTGCACAGAATATAGGTTTTATAGGAGGACCACTGAATGTAAAAGTTCCATCAATTAAATAGATGTCGTCATTATTCCTTCTTTTGAAATGAAAGTATAATTTTTTATTAGAGTTAACAGTTCCTACAGGAGGTGTAGTTATATCAATATTGTTTTCTTCATCCATGTTGTTGTTAAAAACACTTTCATCATTACTATTTATATTTTTAGTAAATGACCATGTCCCAACTCCACAAGAGGTAAAATAGTTTCCAGTAATGGTAGTGTATGATACACCTGTACTTTCATCTATATTATTATTACCAGTTCGTGATGGATTATCTGGAACAGTTGCTTCATTTATGGAAAAAATAACATCCTCACCATTAGCAATACAGTTAGCAATCTCATCAGTGTCTCTAATACCATCGTCATCATCATCAATATCCTCTTTTGGGGAAAGCACATCATTTTCTCCACAAAGGCAATGCCATTGGTTGCTGTGCCAAAAGGTAAAGCAACCTAAATCTAAATCGTAAACGGTTAATGCTTGCGCTGGGTTTTCTATGGCTAGACGCTCTTTGGTGGTAAGACGGGGCATAAGAATACCCGATGATGCAGAATTAATATCTAATACTGCCTTGGGATTGGTTGTACCAATTCCAACTTGTGCAAAACTATAAGTTGATAGTGTTAGTAATATTATTACTAACCAGTATTTGGAGGAAATCATCTGGACTAATTATGTTAAATCACATTAATTAGTAGATAAATATATGTTATATATCGATAAGTAGGATTTTTTTTATAGAAAAAAATAAATAATGTAGTAGTTTATAAGAAAAATATGTCGTCCAAATATTTTATTTTCAGTAGGTTATACCTGATGTTTTTTTTTTGTTAAATTTTTAAAACTAGGGCAGGAGGTACCATTTTTCTTGGTAGGCATACATGAATTTCTTTCTAGTGGTGTTGTAAATCATCATACCATCCCAATTAACAGTCTCGTCTTCTTCAGTATCAGGATCATCTGCTACTGTTGTAGGAATAGAAGGCAAATTATTAGATGCATAACGAGGTATTAACACGCCGCTTTTAGTTGCATCGGGTGCTTTTGTATTTCTAATTTCTAGCATGGCTTTAAAAATAGGGTTACCATCAGCGTCGCGTTCTGGAACCCCTCCAATGATGACTTGACTAACCATGGTTTGCAGGGAAAACAAAATTATTAGCGTACTTAAAGTTTTCATAGAAAGTTAATTAGTTTGATTTTTTTATGAGTAATGAGTTTGCATTTGGAATTAATTCCAGATGTTCTGTTTGTTGACTATAGTCTAAGCTATTTACAATTTTTGAGGAACTATCATAGGTGCCGTTACCCATGAGCCACAACTTAGAGGAGTTTGCATCATCTATTTGATCTCCATTTTTTATAACACCCACTTGATTTTTGTGAGCTGAGGCCCATACTACAGGATTATTAAGCAAATTAGCGTTTAGAAGATTACCGCCAACTTTAAATGGTATTAGCATGACATAGTTTAAATCTCCCTTGAAATAGTTACTTACAGCACCATTACCACTATCCACTTTTGATAGCCCTACAAATAATTCTCCAGCGGTGGTTTTATTATAACCATTAACTATTTGAGTAAATTGTCCTTTGTTTGTGATATCTTCTATTTCGTTATTGTTTGCCGTGAATATTTTAATATCATTTTTTGTGATCCATTGGTTGTTTTCTGGACTAAATGTAATAAGTACTTTTTGCCAAATATATGGTGAGAAACTAATATTGCTGCGCCAAACTACATAGCTATTGCATTGTGAGTTATTGTTATCTGTACAAAGATTAGAATTAGTATAATCTCCAAAGTGCAACACCAATTGGTTTTGTTCCAGTTGCAAATAAATCCCTCTTCTAGCTTCACCATCTGTTTGTGATAAAATGGGGTTAATACCCGCTTTAGCACCTGGTTTAAACTTAACGGCTAAGCTCCAAGGACGAAAGCCTAAGTTTTGATCTTTAACCAGTGGATTTTTAGTAACATTAGATAAACCACAATTAAAAGTTAGATAAGTACTGTTTTCACTATTAACAGTACCGGGTAGTTCTAAACGCTTAAATAATCTTGAGGTTTCAGGATTAGATGCTAAAGTTTTGCCCTGAGGATTATTTCCAACAATCCCATTAATTCCATCATTGACATGGGCAACACCAGTGTTTTTAAAAAAGATAAGACCTTCCTCTGCAGTGGCATGTGTTATGGCCTCTGCTTTGGGTAAGATTAGTCCACTTAAGTTAGGTGTACTTTGTACTTCTAGACC
>JBELHJ010000130.1:0-3796 GCA_042091495.1 Bacteroidota bacterium | reverse complement strand
AAAATCCCAAACCAATACTGTTACAAAATTTTCTGAAAAGAGAGCTAACACATCAATTAATACCTCCAATTTAATTCATGATTATAAATTAAATAATGATTTTGAGACTTTAGAAAAAAAATATTCTCTTGTTAAAACAAATCAGGAATATTATGTAGATGCCTTTATTAAAACCAATAACCAAGTAAATATTGATGAATTAAAATCTAGAGGAGTTAAGATTTTTTTAGAAAGAAAAAATATTTTTACTGCTAGAATACCCTTAAATAATCTTGAAAACATTCTAGATCTAAAGGGTATATTAAATATTGAACTAGCATCAGCAGTAAATCCATTATTAGATAATGGATTATTATTAACTGGAGTAAATCAAGTACATGAAGCTATCAATTTAAATCAGAGTTATACTGGCGAGGGTGTTATTGTTGGTGTCATTGATAATGGATTTGACTACACACATCCTACTTTTTATGATGAAAATTATACTGAAAATAGAATATCTAGAGTTTGGGAACAATGTAATCAAAATGGAGATGCCCCTTCAATAAATGGAAATACGCTTTATGGTACTGAACTTATAGGTTCTTCAGCAATTCTAAATAATAAAAAAGATAAGATTAATAAATCCCATGGAACCCATGTAGCTGGTATTGCTGCAGGAAGTGGAGGCACTCAAGACAGCAACTATAGAGGTGTTGCCTATAATAGTGAAATTGTACTAGTATCATTAGTTTCACCAGAATGTGAGACAGAACCAAAACCTAATAATTGGGATGTTTTTCTAGCTATTGCTTACATTATCGATTATGCTATATCGGTTAACAAGCCAGCAGTTATAAATTTAAGCTTAGGCTCACACATTGGACCACATGATGGTTCAAGCTACTTCGATACTCAACTTGATGAAATGCTAGCTGACTCTGGCAGTGGATATGTTGTTGTAGGAGCAGCTGGTAATGAGGGTAATGAGAAATTACATGTAACTAAAAATTTAACACCTGAAGATGATACTTTATTTAGTTTTCTTGATTTTTCTGAAAATTTTCATCTAAATAATTATTCGCCATCTATTGTAATAGCAGCTGATGATAATATCAACAAGATCAGTTATGGAATTGACATATGGGGTGAAGTCAATGAAAATTTTGAAGTCGCTGTAAATATTTATAATACCTCAACCAGTGAGCTAACTGACTATTCTGAATATTATTCAACTAATACACCCTGTAGTCCATGCCTAAACGAAAATGAAAAAATATTATATGATAACGATTTAGAGCCTGATCCTATTAAGATATTTATAGCTACAGAAGTTAATGCACTTAATAACAAGCCTCATGCTTTAATCCAAGTAGATAACTCATTGCAAGATGATACTAATAATAAAGTCTTAATCGAAATTAAATCTAACTCTGGAATAATTCATGCATGGGAATTTTCTAATGGTACAGGTATTATAAATTTTACTGATTTTGATATACTTGGTCTGACAGATGGCGATTCAAATTTTACTGTGGGTGAAATTGGTGGAACATCTAACTCAATTATTAGTGTTGGTGCTTATAATAGTAGAAGCTGTACAACAATGTTGTATGATAATGATAATCCAAAATGTTATTATGAAGATGATCTATTTGTTATTGCTAATTTTTCTAGCTTAGGTCCTACTATTGATAACCGTATAAAACCAGATATAACTGCACCAGGAAATAGAATAATATCATCAATTAGTAGTTTTGACAACAGATATAAATGGCTAACTGGTGAATTTAATGATAATGCCCGTTATAGTGATATAGTCTCAGGGATAACAGACGGTAATAATGATTGGTATTTTGGAGCGCAGCAGGGCACATCCATGTCGGCTCCTATGGTTGCTGGTATAGTTGCATTAATGCTTGAGGCAAATCCATCTCTTAACTTTTCTGAAGTTAAATCTATTCTTCAAAATACTGCATTTACAGACCAATATACAGGTTCATCTATTCCAGACAATACATGGGGATTTGGTAAAATAGATGCTCAAGCAGCTATTCAAAGTATTGAAGCTTCACTTTCTACAAATAATCTTAATTTTCATAATTTTAAGTTGTATCCCAATCCTACAAAAGATATTGTAAATTTTGATAATTCAACTGTCAAATTCGAGACCTTAGAAGTGACTAACTTAATTGGTCAATCTGTATTAAAATCCAATATTGAAAATTTAAATCAGAAAAAAGTAGATTTATCTGGTTTTGACAAAGGGATTTACTTATTTAAGTTTTCAAGCAAACTGGGATTTGAAACTTACAAGGTTATTAGAGAGTAATAAACTTTCAACAATAGAACTCTAATAAGAAGAGGTTTTGAAAAAACTTGATTAATCAAGAATTAACCGACGTAATCAAACTTTTGTTTTAACATCAACGAAAAATACTCAAGATTTTTATCTTCTTTCAAATCAAATTCATAAAGAACCTTATATTCATTTTCCGAAATTTTGAACATTTTTTCTGGATCAACTAAAATAAATTTGTTTTTTGAAGGCACTTTTTCTCTTGAGCCATCCCATTTAGTTTTAGCATAACTGAGCATATGAACTCTTATAAAATTTTTTCTGAAGTTTAAAAAAACAAATGCCTTTTTATTTCTTGTAAAGCTTATATAATTTTTCTTTGGGTTAACATTAAAATCATCCCAATGTGAAATCCTTTCCTTTAAATCGTAATACAGTTCTTTAATATTACTATTAACCTTCTTGAGTTTTAATGTATCTTCTTCACTGTAGACCGTTACCTCATTATTAACACTTTGAATTACACTCTCTTTACCCTTTGTTACCTTTTTAATACTTTGATTAGACCTTGAGAGATGTTGATTTAAAACAATAGAGCCATTGGAAAACTGTTTTATTTCCCATAATTCAAATGGAATATCTTGAAAATTAACACTGTTCTTTTGGTATGCATTGAAAGACGGAGATACAAATATTATTCTTGATTCTCTCCAATCAATTTCGATATCAACTGAAACATTTTTCTTCTTACAATACTCTAAAATAAAACTGTCTTTATTATTCAACATTTTTGATAGATAAGAATATCCTTGATCTATAACTGAATAACTACTCCCTTTTTTGTATTCAATAATAACAAATGAATTATTTTCGTGATCAAAACATAGAGTGTCTATCCTAAACTCTTCAATTGTAAACTCCGATGAGACAAAATCAACACCAAATAAAGCCATAGTATTTTTTTCAACCAATTCTTGTATCTCTTTCTCTTTTTTGAAAGGAATTATTTTGACAGGCTCGAGGTTTTTATTTTTAAGTGTGTAAACGTCCATTGTGAGTAACTATTAAATACTGAAATATAACAGTTTATGAGAAATTAGAAAAATTAAGACTCATTTATTAAAGTCTCCCAAGAAGTATTCAAAAAGTGATTAATATCCTAATTGGTTTTAGCTAAAATGTAGGTTTGAAAATAAATTTCTTACTAGAAATAAAAAAGCAAGCTTTAAATTTAAGCTTGCTTTTTTATTTGTACACACCCCACTCCAATTATCGAACTTATTCCTCCAAGAACTTGAAAAGCTTAGAGAGTTCACGGAAATATATAAAAAACACACGATATTGAGTTTATCATAACTCTTTAGGCTTCTTTTAAAAATATACACAGTAACTATAGAACCTCTTTATATTTTCACTCGTTTAATCTCTTTTTTTATATAAAACAGTAAGTAAGGCTATTATTAGTAAATTGCTGTCTCGGCAAAGAAAAATTAAATGAATAAGCTAAATACAAGAAAG
>JBELHJ010000129.1:0-3903 GCA_042091495.1 Bacteroidota bacterium | reverse complement strand
TCTTACTATATTCACGGCTGATTTCTAAAGCTGAATAATCCTAAGGATTATTCCACAACGATACTAGAGACTTTTAGTCTCGAACTGACGAAGTAAATCATAACCTAGAACGTTGTAATAATAAAAAAATTTATTACTGATTAAATAAAAATTCTATATAGCATTGTACTTTTCTAATGCCTTTGCCATTCTTTGAATAATTCGTCTCGCAATTTGGTCTTCAGTAGTGTCTGGACTACCGTTTGTTGCTCTTCCTTCAACCACAGCTACAGGTTTACTAAAACCATCTTTTGTAGAAAAAATAGTTAAGCGTAAACTCAATTCGGTGGTGTAATCAACAGTTTTTGCAGTTTGTACAGAGCTAGAACTAGCTACAGAATTAGCTTTTACTTTTTTATTAGATTTAAATTTATTTAAGCTAGCAGTTGCATTGTAAATTGCATTAGACGTGGCATTGTATGATTCAAACGCACTAGAAGTAGTTCTATTCATGGTAGCATTTGAAGAATCAATAATATCTATTAAAATTAGGGTTTCAATATTATTAGTATTAAGTGTGCTTACAAAATTATCTTCAGATATTTCAGTACCTGGAAGATAAAGAGAATTCAAAGATTTAATGTTTGCACCTGCCTTAGTAAAATATTCAAGCGTTTTATTCATTGTTTTTGCCTTAGCACCTTCAAATGAAACTACTGTAGGACCATGAACTGCATGGTAAATATCACCATACTTGTATATTTTGTTTCCAATTTTTTCTTGTGCCAAAACTAACGTTGGCAATACTAATAGTAATAATAATTTTTTCATGCGGCAAAATTACAAATTAACATTATTTAATACCATCAATTATATTAAAAAAAAGTTAATATTTTAAAAATACAATATTGAACATAACGTTTGAAAGCTATAGCGGTTTGGGTTAAATCCCAAACCGCTTTTTTATATAATAGTTGCTAGATAAAAGTCAAATACGTTTTATCCACTTCGCTTTTGTAATAAACTTAGTAAACATTTAAACCTTTACTAGGAAATACAATCCGAGAAAGGAATTTGATTAAAGTACGAAACATGAATAAAATAGCATACCTAACAATTTATACAACCCTGTTATTTTCTGCTTGTAGTAAAGATGAGCCATCTAATCTAAATAACGCAATACCAGTGGTTAATACAGATACCACTTACACGGTTTTAAAAGAAGAAGACATTACTTATGCTGATGGACTAAGTCATGACGAAATTAGTACTAACTCTTTTGCAATACCCCTAAAATTAGATGTTTACTATCCAAATAATAATTCTATTAATCGACCTGTTTTTATGTTTATTCATGGGGGTGGATTTACTGGTGGCATAAAACACAAGCCTGAAATTGTAGACATGGCTAATTACTATGCTTCAAGAGGCTGGATATTTTTTTCTATAGATTACAGAACAACTGAAGAATTATGTGATGTAGAGGGTTCGTCTTCGTGCAGAAACAAAATACAAGAAATGTTACAAAATGATGCACAAAACGGCACTGATGAAGTTATAACATTCTATAAAGGTATTGCACCTAAAGAGTGAATAGAGCATGCAATACCAGAAATAGAAAGTCCAAAACAGCTGCAGCAGAGCATTGCTATGTATACCGCTCAAAGGGATGCTAAAGCAGCACTTCGCTGGATTTTAGCTAATGCGACTACAATATAAATACCGTTTTCATAACGGTTGGTGGAGCTTCTGCAGGAGCTATTACTGCAATTGCTCTAGGAATTTCAAATCAAGATGACTTTAGAGACGAAATTACAAGTACTGACGATCCCACGCTTTCTACAACTAACTTAGATCTGAATTATAATGTAAGAAGTATGGTCCATTTTTGGGGATCAAATCAAAAATTAGATTTACTTGAAGGCGTCTACAATCTGGACCAATATAATAGATATGATATCAATGACCCTGAATTATTTATGGGGCATGGTGAAGGATACGATCCAGTGACACCTTATGAAGAAGCACTTGAGTTGCAAGACATCTATAACACTTTGGGGATTTATAATGAACTAAAGACGCTACTCCTACCAAATGGTAACCCAGCAGGACATGGTGCTTGGAATGGCCAAGTTGATGGCAAAAATTTATTTGAACTATCTTTTGATTTTTTAGTCAGTAGACAAAACCTAGTAGTAGAATAATAAAACAGCTGCCAACAAGTGCTCCATTGAATAACCTACTTAATACACATTACTGATAAATACATTGGGATGAATTATTAAAACAATTCATCCTTAAAAAAATACAGTTCAGAAATAAAAAATTAGTTATTCTATTAGGTGAAAAGGATAATGACCCAAGTTTAGGAACTTTGAGAACAACCGAATTGGCAATGCTTCAAGGGGCCCATAGATTTCAACGTGGAACCACATTTTTTTGTGCGAATAGGAAATTAAAGAACAAAAATAATTGGACATTTAACTGGGCAATAGATACTATAAAAAACGTGGGGCACGATTATAAAAGAATGTCTATAAATGCCATGGGGTGGTTAAAAAAATAACAATTCGGAAAATGGATAAAAAAGAATAAATTTGAAAAAAATATTTTCAAATCCATGTTCTAAATTAACCTATTAAGCTCATAAATGAAACTGCTCTCAACACTCATAGTTACCTTATTACACCTTAAAATGCTTGCTCAAATTGACTATAAAGTAGAGGTTATGGGTACAACCGACAGCTTAAAAACAAATACCCCATATTACACAGACCTCAGTGATCAATTACTGGTTAAATTGACTACAAATTTCAAATATACCACCTTTGAGATTGTTGATAAAAACACCAATAAAATGGCCCAATTTTACCCTAATGGCAATTTTGATTTAGGAATAGATGTAAGTTATAAATGGGCTGGTTTAGGAATTGCTTACGGATTACCAAATTCAGATACATCAACATACCGAAGAGGCACAACAAAACGATTTGACTTACAACTTAATCTATACCCCAAAACGTTTGCTATTGATGCACTTTTACAACGCTATAAAGGGTTTTATTTGTATAACCCCCAAAATTTCACAGAATGGGATTCTGAGGTTTCGCCGCAATCCCCCGATATGAAAAATTATTACTTAGGCATATCGGCCTATTATATTTTCAATCATAAAAAATTCTCTTACCGAGCTGCATATGTCAGGAGTGAAATACAAAATAAAAGTGCTGGAAGTTTATTTGCTGGTCCGTTTTTAAATATTGATAAAGCCTATTCTTCAGAGCAATTCATTCCAGAAAATTTACCTTTAGCAGTTCAAGAAGCTTATGATATTAATTTGTTTTCTTCGGTTGCCTATGGCATCGCTATAGGATACACCTACACCTTAGTTATAAGAAAAAAAGGATTTATAAACATGTCACTGGCTCCTGGAATTGGTGTTAAAAACTTAAAAATCAGTAATGGGGTGGTGGTTAAAACAACTAAATCTGGAATATCTACAAGAGTTGCTTTAAAATTAGCTTTGGGTTATGAATATCGCAGTTATCTGTTTGGACTTAATTATTTTGGAACTGAAGGTAATATAGCCTCAGAAAATTTAGAATTTAGACCTGGAACTGGAAACTTAATGTTCTTTTTGGCTAAACGCTTTAACGTAAAAAAGCACAAAAAAACCCATTAAAATAAAAAGCATCAATGAAAACCAATAAAGTAAAATTAATATTTCGCATCTTGCTGTTGTCTGGAACAGCAATATCCTTATTTTTTGTCCCATGGATTTTGGTAAAAGCTTGGATATTACCATTACCAGATACTATTCAAGACCAAGTAGATGAAGCTATTGGACATGGCTTTGACGGGATGATTGTTTATGTAGATCAAGCAGAAAAACCCTCAAAATTTTATACCGGTGGTTGGAAAGAC
>JBELHJ010000128.1:0-3932 GCA_042091495.1 Bacteroidota bacterium | reverse complement strand
TAGTTAATTTTTTGGCACCTATTTGGCACTAATCTACAAAGAGAGGTAAATCTTCATACTTCTTCTCTACACTACAGTTTCTGTGCTACGCAGTTTGGGAACTACATAATGAAGTGATAGCTGTAACAGTTTTATGATGTTAAGGATTAAATTTTTTGAAAGTTTTTTTGTTTCTTATTGATTACAAATAAACTAAAACCAATTTATTATGAAGAATTTATTTTCAATTTTACTTTTTGTATTGCCTGTTTTTATATTTGGTCAAAATCAAGAAAGATTAAGTGTTCACTTCTATGACATTCCTCAAGAATTAGAACAAATGTATTTAAAATTCAATTCTGATATAAATGAAGAGTTAGAAAAAAATGGATTTGGAAAAGATTTTTATAAAATCTATAAAGTAAGAGATAATGATAATGCGAAATCTTTTCGGTACTTCCAAATTAGTTCTTACACAAGTGATAAGCATTATAAAATGACCCACGAGGTAGGAGAAAAATACGATAAAATATGGGATAATATGTGGAAATCTGAATTAGGTAAGTGTTTTCCATTAGATGATGTTAATCATATTTATAGAAAAGTGTATCGAATAGAAAACTAACTAGGAGAAAATAGTTTCCTCTTTACGTTCTTATACCTCTACAAAAAGAGGTTCATCTTCGTAATTCTTCTCTATGGTTTCTGTGCTAAGTAGTTTAGGTAGAACATAGTGTAGTGAGAGCTGTAACATTTTTAGCTTTTGGTTGGTATCCATTGAATTCACATCTATACGATTCACAACCTCATCTATTAGACTTTGCAGTTGCTCTTTAACTTCTGTGGTTACTTTGTTCTTACTTCCTTTGGGTCTTGGCATTATTTTGTTAGTGTTTACTAATGAGCCTTATCTGAATCGTATTGATATTCTACAGATATTTCATTTCCATTATTTAAATTAAGAATACTATCATCACATAGTTCATTTATTATTGATATTAAATCATTTGTCACGCCAAGATTTACTTTTTTAATGTATTTAATTCCATTTGGATGAACAAATTTTATTGGCTTTGGGTCAATATTAAAATAAGTCATAAAAAAAGGTATGTCTATGTTTGATGGAAAAAGTAATTTCCATTTTAAATGTCTTCCTTTAGGGTCTAATCGTTGACTTTTAGTTTCAAAAAATTTTTCATTATACTTATTTAGAATCTTTATTTCTTTTAAAAAACCCTTTTCATAATTTTCAAGGCAAATCCCAAAAAAACCTTTTTTAGACCCTTCCCAAAAATTAAATCGGTCCAACAAAAACCCTTTTCCAATTATTCTTAAAACGAATCTTTCAATTAATGAAATAGGTGCTTTTTCGATTAGCTCAATGTAAGGCCCCTTAGAGAAATATATTAATGCATTTTTTGGGTTATGTTTTGAACCGAACTCTACATTAAATCCTTTCTCTTTAAAACTATTAACTGATTCGTGTAAATCATCGACCTTGTATAATAAGTGGCTTAATTTCATTTTTTAATTTACAAATTAATCACAAATAACCTCAAATCTCCTTTAAAGTAAGATTACGTTTATGTGCTTCTTCAGTAAGTCTTTTCTTCTGGACAGCATCTACTTTTATGTTAATACTCTCTTCCCTTGTAAGAACAATGATTTTTATTGATTTTTAGTGTAAATTGTGCGTATCTTGTTTATAGGTATTCCCTTATTTTATTGACATAAGGGATGGATTGTTGTAACTTTGGTGGGAGGAGGCTTAATAATTTCCAATACTAACAAATAACGTCAAAAACTTCAATAACTTCAGATCATGTTGGCAGGGGCATGGGTTTTAGAAAACCGTTTTTCTATTGGAACAGGGGGTTGGGATTTGACATGTAACTCGTTCTATGTATCTTAGAGACATTACTAACCATAAATCAATTAAAATGAAAAAATTAATGAAATTAATATCTAATGCATTAAAGTGCACAATTGCAATTACTTTATTATATAGCTGTCAAAATACAGGAGGTGTCTGGTTAAAGGATGGCGACAATAGCGGAAAAACTTATCAATTTGGAAACCCAGAAGATTTAACCAATCTAGAAGAACTTGCTAAAGCATATTCAGAAAAAGACACATTGTCACTTTTCACATTTTATAATAAAGAATTTTTAACACAAAACCGTCGCAGAAATACAAGCAGGTGGATGGAATCTATGAAAAAAATAACCATGGAACCTTATAAAATAATTCCCTTACATCTGAAAGATAGTGATTTTAAACATGTACTTGCTTGGTCTAAGGAAGAACGCATCTATAAAAATGGATCTTATGAAATGTTAGATTTAATGGAATCATTTACCCTAGATGATGCCGGTAAAGTTAGAGGTTTCAAGCAATGGGTTGCTATTGATTCTGTAAACTTTGGACAACGCATGGGAGGCAAGTTTTTAGGAAGACAAAAAGGAGAATACTCTGGACGTCCTTTTGTTTTTTCAAATCGAAATGAGACCGAGATTATAGAAAAATTAGTAGATGACTATAATAATATGCGTATCGAAGGAATGGAAAAAGCATTTGCTGATACTGTTACCATTGACGATTATAAAGGCGATAAAATGACATTGGAACAAAAGGATTTTAAGAGTTTTTTTTCTCCCTACAAAGAACTCGATTGGAAAATAATCTCGATTGTTCCCATTAAGATCATGGGTACAGATGCAGCGTCTGGAGTTATTGTTTACGGAAACGAAACTCGAGTAATGCGAAATGGCAAAAAATGGCAAATGGATTTAATGGAAATATTCTATTTCGATTTAGACGGGAAAATATCTTCTATCGTACAATTTGCTCGCCCTTAAGCGTTTAAAGATGAATAAGCTTATCTTTAACTAATCACAGTAACAGCCCCTGCTTTGGTAGGGGTTTTTTTATGCACACAAAAGACTAAGTCGATTCTCGACGACAGTCGTAATAATTTAACATTTGTTTCTAGCTATTGAAATCAACCGGAAACCATTGCTGTGATTGGGATAATGTACAATTCATGATGGAGTAAAACGGGGTGTTTTGTTAGGGGTATGAAAGGGGGATAGAGGGGAGTTGTCTTCGACCACATGTTTTCTAAATAGATACCATTAAGAGTAAAATTTGATCTATGCCGTCAACTGAGTATTAAGAATTGTTTTTAATACATTTAACAGTAACAAAATTCGCCATGAGAAATAACATGAAAGTCTTTGTAGAATACTCAAGTGGTTTAGATGGATACTACATCAATATAAGAGCCCTAAGTGCCCTTAAAAAGATATACAAAGAAAATCCTTGTGAGTTAGTAGTTTCTTTTGACAAGGTCACATTGGCTCACCATAAGTGTCAGATGGTGGTTACCATTGACGATGCTAATATTCTATTTGCTTAAACCGCGCCTTTTTCATAAAAGGTTTCAATAAAGTCATCGAGCCATCTGCATGTTTAGCCATAAGTTTTGAACCCATAGCTACGTAAGTAACGCCTGCATCAAACCAGCCTTTGAGGTTTTCCTCTGTTGGACTTAAGCCTCCAGTAGGCATAATACATGTCCATGGTTGAGGAGCCAAAACGCCTTTTACAAAGCCTAATCCATAGGTGCTTCCCGTAAGACCAGAAGTGTATGTTCCCCATTCAAACACTAATTTTAAGGTTTTATTTTTTTAATTAGGATGAATTCATTTTCAATATCAAAAGAGACATCAAATGATTTTGAACTATCCCATTAAAGATTTTGCGAATAAACAAGTGTTGAAGTAAACATTAGGTTAAGTAAAAAAAATTCATTTTAATTGATTTATGGTTAATAATATCTCCAAAGTATAAAGAATTAGTAAAAGAAAAACCCTCCACTTGGGAGGGCTAAACAAAATAAATTTAATATTAGTTTATCCATCCACCTATTTGAGGTCTCAATTCTGCTCCAT
>JBELHJ010000127.1:0-3942 GCA_042091495.1 Bacteroidota bacterium | reverse complement strand
AATCGTTGATACAAGTCCTAGTTTTTTGAGGTGGGCTTGAAATAAATTAGTCGTTATTTTAGCTTTTTCATCAGTTGATAATAATGCAATATCTAACTGGGCGTCAATAGAAAATACTTCATTTTTTGACTCAAATAATACAGGCTCTGGGATAATATGGTGTTGGGCATGTAAAGTATGACATATACATAAAAAGTAGATTAGTAATGGGGCTAGCTTCATAGAGGTTGAAAATGATGGATTGTAAGTTTAATATCAAATTTAGCTAATAGACTCTTAATATGACAACTATTTTGTGGTATATCTGAGGAGAGATTGAGTTTATATCAAATGGTTATTAAATAAAAACATTACAATTTAATAAACCATACAGATATTACTTGCTTATGAGCTTAGAGAGCAATTCCAAAATCCGTTCATGACTTTTTATATGGTATTTAGCCTTTGTATTTTCTAATCCTACTTTTAGGGTGTAAGCTCTTTCTGGCGCTTCATCAAACATATACTCATCGGTCCAGTCGTCGCCTGCTATTGCTATAAAATCGTATTTTTTTTGAAGTAAAATTTGATTCATGGCCCTACCTTTATTCACATTACTACTTTTTATTTCGATGACTTTATTGCCTTGAAGTATAGATAGTTCATTATTGGCAACCATGCTGGTAAGAACGGTATTTAACTCTATAGTTCTAATCTTGGCTAATTCTGGATCTGCCATTCGGTAGTGCCAAGCTAAAGAATATTTCTTTGTTTCAATAAAAGTGCCAGGGGTACGATCAACAAATGTTTCTAAAATCGGCATAATATTCTCCATCCAATCTATTTTCACACGCTCTAATGCCGTCCATTTTTTATCACTGAACCACCAAACACCGTGATCAGAAATAAGATTGTAATTTTTATTTCCAAACCATGAATCAAATGTGTCTTTATCTCTACCACTAATTATAGCTACTGTTGTATTTTTTTCTCCCTGTAATTGGTCTAGTAAATCATATAAATCATTACTTGGTTTGGCATCAAGAGGGTTGTTTTCAAAACCAACCAAGGTGCCATCATAATCTAAGATTAATAATTTTTCTTTTTTAGATTTAAAATCTTTTATGAATTGTTTTTCAATTTGATCAGTGAATTTTTTAGCCATGTTTGCACCTTCTTGATACTTGGTGTTTTCTAAAGCTTTAAAAAACTCTTGAGCCCATTTTTCAACATTATAGCGTTTTAATCTTTTTTGAAGATGCGACATGCGTTTAGTTTGTTCTTCTTTAGGCATTGATAGTGCCATTTCAAGACTGTCCGCAAAATCTTCAAAACTATTAGGGTTAATTAGAATAGCTTCATTCATTTCTTTGGCTGCTCCAGCCATTTCACTCAAGATTAATACGCCGTCTTTTTGAATTCTTGTAGCGACGTATTCTTTAGCTACCAAATTCATACCATCTCTAATTGGTGTTATTAATGCCACTTCAGATGAGATATACAAGTCTATCAAATCTTTAAAAGGTAATGCACGATAAAAATACCAAATTGGTGTCCAGCTAACAGAAGCAAATTTACCATTAATGCGACCCACTAACTCATCGGTTTCACGTTTTAGTTTTTGATATTGAGGAACATTCGATCTGGAGGGGACAGCCAGCATAACCAGTCGCACTTTTTCTTTATACTTTGGGTATTTTTCTAGAAAATATTCGAATGCTTTGATACGGTTTGGAATACCTTTGGTATAATCCATTCTATCAATAGATAGTATAAGTTTTCTGTCTTTTGATTGATGGGCTTTAAGCCTTTCCAGTAAATCTGATTTTTTATTGACATTCATACTTTGATGTAAAGCCGCCTGATGAAATTTTTCATAATCAATGCCCATGGGAAATGAATCAACTTTAACTAAGCGGTCTTGGTAACTTATTTGATTAAAATTAACGTCAAGTCTTAAAATACGCTTCACAGAACTCAAAAAATGACGTTCATAATCATAGGTATGAAATCCAATTAAATCTGCACCAAGCATGCCTTTTAAAAGTTGTTTACACCAAGGAAATGTTCTAAAAATCTCATAAGAAGGAAAGGGGATGTGTAAAAAGAATCCTATAGAGGCGTTGGGTTTACTATTTTTTATGAGCTCGGGTAAAAGGAGCAATTGATAATCATGAATCCAAACGGTATCACCATCTTCAATATGGTCTAGGATGACATCGGCAAATTTTTGATTTACACGCTTATAGGCTTCCCACTCCTCTTGTTCAAATCTGGAGTACTCCATAAAATAATGAAACAATGGCCACAACGCTTTGTTACTAAACCCCTCATAATATTGTTCAACATCTTCAGCAGAAAGCGGTACCGAAATACATTTTTGTTTTCTAATAGCTTCATCAACTTGCAGAGACATACTAGGATCTAATTCTTCGTTGGGGATTCCAGACCATCCTATCCAAATTGCATCGCCTTCAGCATGAACAGACTTCATGCCAGTGGCTAATCCCCCAACACTAGAAGTTATTTTAAGTTTTTGGTCTTTAATATTGACTTGAAGTGGTAAACGGTTTGAGGTAATAATGGTTTTATTCATAGTTCTTTTTGATAGCTCTTGATGATTTCGTTAATTTATGCAAAAAACCAGTTAACTCACTTAAAATCATCATGTTTTATGAATAATTTAGATTTTGGTATCATTGGAAATTGCAGAAGCGCCGCGTTAATTTCTAAAAAGGGATCTGTAGATTGGTGTTGCTTGCCTCAATTTGATTCTCCTTTTGTTTTTGGAAAATTGTTAGATGATAAGATTGGAGGCTCATTTGCTTTTGAAATTGATGAAAGTTTTTCTATCAAACAATACTATATTGAAAACACCGCCATATTGGTGACTCATTTTAGTAATGGTATAGATGTATTTGAAGTTAGAGATTTTATGCCCAGGTACCAGAAATCTGAAAGTGAGTATCATGCGCCACCAGAATTTATTAGATACATTAAACATATTTCAGGTAAACCAACAATAAAAGTGATTTATGATCCAAAACTGGAGTATGCTTCAGGAGAAACCTCAACTTATGTTAAGGATGATTTTGTGGTAAGTTTAACTAACAAGGCTTCTTTTGACTCATTGTTTTTGTATACTGATTTAGATAAAAATGCGGTAGTTAACAAGGCGTCCATAGCATTAACCCATGATCATTTTTTTCTCGTTGGCTACAATGAAAAGTTATTTTTACCCACATTAAAAAGTACTTTTCTTGAATATGAGAGAACAAAAGTGTACTGGTTAAATTGGATGGAGCGCACTCCCACTTATAAGCGTTACAACAATTATATAGCTCGGAGTGCAATGACGCTTAAGTTACTGAGTTACGAAAAGTCTGGAGCTATATTGGCAGCAGCTACGACATCCTTACCAGAGACCATTGGTGAAGTTCGAAATTGGGATTACAGGTTTTGTTGGATAAGGGATGCGTCTATGGTTATTAAAGTCATGTCAAAGTTAGGTCATCGTAATATAGCAAGGCGTTACCTAAGATTTGTGATCAATCTAATACCAGATAAAGATGAAAAGTTGCAAATTATGTACGGTATTAATGGTGAGAAAAAGTTAACCGAAACCTTTTTGGACCATCTATCAGGATATAAAAATTCAAGTCCCGTTCGTATTGGTAATGCAGCTTATCATCAGAGGCAAAATGATATTTATGGTATTCTAATGGATATGATATACCAGTTAATACGGAACTTTAGTAATGATATTGAGAATGGTGAAGAGTTGTGGGGAATTACTAAAAGTATAGTTTGGGTTGTTGATAAACATTGGCAAGAGGCCGATAAAGGCATTTGGGAGTTTAGATCGGAGGATCAGCATTTTACCTTTTCAAAAGTGTTGTGTTGGACTGCTGTTGATAAAGCCATTAAAGTTGCAGAATTATTGGGAAAAACCACTAAGCTCGC
>JBELHJ010000126.1:0-4003 GCA_042091495.1 Bacteroidota bacterium | reverse complement strand
CGTTACAAACAATTACTCGGAAAAATTACCGAACGAAATTATGCAGAACTTTGCACTGAAAAAATCACTCGAAATCTGAATTGAATTATGCAGAATTGCCACTAAATAGGAATTAAAAAGTTTTGCGGATTTACAAAACACAATTTTTATGAGGAATTAACTCGGAATTGAACAATTTAAGCGAAATAACAAAAAACGTTATGACTCAAATGTCTCGTAACAGTTTGTAACAACGTATATAAAAATGCTTAAGTTAGTGCCAAATTAAATGGAAAGTACACTTTTGTTATACCAAAATATCAAATTAACTTCTCAAAAAAGCGCTCTTAATTCTAATAATTATTACTAAAATAATATCAAGACATTTAAAGCTTCATTACCTTTGTAATTGTGAAAAAGAAAGTAATAATTATCGGTTCTGGTATTGGAGGTTTAGGTTCTGCTGCTTTGTTAGCTAAATCTGGATATGACGTTATTGTTATTGAGAAAAACAATAATCTTGGTGGTCGTGCTAATATTTTTGAAGCCGAAGGTTATACTTTCGACATGGGACCATCTTGGTATCTCATGCCAGATGTTTTTGAACATTATTTTAATTTAATAGATGAAGACATTACCGAGCATTTAGACTTGGTAAAACTCTCACCCTCTTATCGTGTATTTTTTTCTGGTGATGAAGAATTACCACTGGTTGATATTCACTCTGATTTAGAAAAAGACTTACCACTTTTTGAAAAGTTAGAACCTGGTATTACGCCAAAAATCAAAGAATACCTCAAACGTTCTGGTGAGCAATACGAAATGGCTAAGGAGACGTTTATGTATCGAAATCTTGGGTTATCATTAGATTTTTTAAAATGGGATGTCATTAAAAAAGGGATTGAGCTTAATCCTTTTCAAACCATGCAATCCTATTTAAATAAATGGTTTAAAAGTGAGCGTGTTAAAAAAATATTAGAATATACATTGGTCTTTTTAGGTTCTGATCCTGCAAAAACACCTGCTATGTATAATATTATGAATGCTATAGATTTTAATATGGGTGTGTATTACCCTAAAGGCGGTATCTACGAGATTGTAAGAGCATTGGTGGCGATTAATAAAAAGTGTGGTGTGGCATTTATGACCAATAGCCCTGTGTCAAAAATCATAGTAAAAAATAAAAAAGCCACTGGTGTACAACTTGAGAATGGCACAACTTTAGAAGCAGACTTAATCATCTCAAATGCCGATTTGTGGTTTACGGAAACTCATTTATTGGAAAAACTTCATCAAACTTATCCTGAACGATACTGGGAAAAGGCAGTGTTGAGTCCAAGCGCTTTTATTATGTATCTTGGTTTAGATAGAGAATTAGATATTTTAAGTCATCATAATTTACGTTTTGGTGGTGATTGGAAACAAAATTTCAAAGAGTTGTTTGATACGCCTAAACTTCCAGAAGATCCTAGTTATTACATTTGTAAGCCTACAGAAACTGATTCTGACTTATCGCCTCAAGGAACTGACAATTTATTTGTTCTCGTGCCAATTCCTCCGGGTTTAACACTTTCCGAAGAAGATATGAAAAGCTACCGTCAAAAGATTTTAAATCTTATGAAAACCGATTTAAATCTTACAGCAATAGAGGATTATATTGTTTATGAACGGTCTTACTGGAGCGACGAATTCCAAAATGATTATAATGCATACAAAGGCACCGCTTTAGGATTGGCACATACGCTAAAGCAAACACTAAAGCGACCATTAAACTATAGTAAAAAAGTTAAAAATCTCTATTATGTTGGTGCTGGTACTAGTCCAGGAATTGGTATGCCTATTTGTTTAATTTCAGCAGAACTCGTCTATAAAAGGATTCAAAAAATTAAAACACCAAAACCTTTAAAATCTTTATAATCTAAATTATAAGATTTCTTTAAAAAATAAATAGAAGAATAAAACAGCTCCCGAAACGGCATTAATTAATGGAAAGTAGGTATAATATTTAAATAGTTTTGAATTGTTATTCATACTAAATAATACTACAGCTGTATATACCAGGCCAA
The DNA here is from genome assembly GCA_042091495.1 of Bacteroidota bacterium. Lineage (GTDB taxonomy): Bacteria > Bacteroidota > Bacteroidia > Flavobacteriales > Flavobacteriaceae > JBELHJ01. Next base: position 1,958 of record JBELHJ010000126.1, on the reverse strand, counting down.
AAACAATGGAAATATAGCCCACATAATAAAATCCAATAAACGCAGAGATTACATACGTTACTAAACAAAACCATAAAGAATTTTTCTTACCAAGCATTATTGCTAACGTATTAACACCAGCTTTTTTATCCGCTTCAATATCTGGAATCGCAGAATAGGTTTGCATACCAAAAGCCCAAACCAGACCTCCAAATACTGCTAACCATTCTATATTCGTGTTACCAGTAATAAAAAAACCAACGAGTGATGGTGACACATATATTATTGCCGAAAACAGAACATCTAAAGGCGGTTTACTTTTTGCTCTTATTGGAGTTGCCGAATAAAAAAGCCCTGTAAATAAGAACAACAACAAAGCTAATTTTATTGATATATTAACAATAAAAAATAAAGGCAAAAAAGGAATTAATAGATAAACCATGATCTTCCATAAATCCCGATGTTTTTCGAGTGGTAATACCGATTCATATTTTATCTTTTTAGCATTGTGAATATCGGTTTGATAATCATAAATATCATTGACACCATAAATAAAAACATTAGCTGGCACTGAAAAAAACACACCAAAAGCAACTAACAAAAGTGTTGTGGTAGTATCATATAAAAACAGATTTCCCGAGGATATCACACCAACAAGAAAAGTTCCAAGCACATACATCCAGAATCTTGGTCTAGATAGTAATATAACTTCTTTTATCGTTAATTTCATAGTAACACAAAAATAAGCTGATAGAATGGTTTAAGCTAAGGATTTAAGTTTTTTTGTTTAATTTTTTTTATTTAATGTTAAACAAAATAATTACCTTTAGCAGGCTGACATTAACACAAAACTTAACATTACTTGGTTTGTTTTGAGATATCTTCAATAAAAGTGATGACATAATGTTGGCAATAACAAAAAGAGATCTTATGGAATTAATAACATATATTTCTTCGATTTTCCTGATGACTTTAGTTTTGTTTGTTTTTCTATACAAAAGAGCAACTAGAGGCCGAAACGCTATAACAAGTAAATTCACTGGTGAAATAGATCTTCAAGATTACACAGATGAAATGAACGATAAAATTATTTTAGCTCTAAAAAATTCTGGATTTAAGAAAATAAATTATGATATAACTGAAAAAAAGTTTTACGCTAAAACTAAATTAAATCTTTGGTCCTGGACAGAAAACATAAGTCTTCAAATTAATCAATTGGAAAATGAATATAAACTAAGTTTCTTGTCTATATGTGCAATGCCAACTCAAATTTATGATTGGGGAAAAAACAGACGAAACTTTAAAAAGTTTATTATAGAATTTAAAAAATTGTAACTACTGCCAACAATGGCTATAATCCATGGCCGTTGTGTAGTATCAGAATAAGCATATTGATCAATAATTTCAGCAACAATTTGCTCTGCTTTTTAATTTTTAATTTTATCAATAAACTAATATAAAATTAGTTTTTTGTATTGTGAATTTAAAGCATATTTACAGCAAATAATACCCTATTTATTAACAATAAAGAATACGTTTTTTTGAAATAATAAAATTAATATATAGGTATGTTAATTAGTTGCACACCTTAAACGAAAAGTATTTTGTAACGATCCCCCACTCAACGTACTACATTACCAATCATTCCACAATAATACCTATATTAGACTGTAAACCAACCACTAATGAAAAAACTATGGCTTTTAAGTCTGCTTATATTATGCAGCTGTAACGAAGACGAGGGTACAGACAACAATGATTGCAACTACGTACCCGAAACATTGGAAACTACCAATATTGCGGCGTATAGCGCCACGCTTAATGGTACGCTAAGTAAATCGCCAGAAGGCTGCGAAACCATTAACAATACCGAGCAAGGTTTTGTGTATGCCAGTACCATACAACCTACGGTTGCCGATTATAAAGTTAATGTCAACGGCACATCGCTAACTGCTAACATAGAAAATTTAAACCCAGAG
>JBELHJ010000125.1:0-4007 GCA_042091495.1 Bacteroidota bacterium | reverse complement strand
TCTTTGTTTTCCTCATCCATTAACGAAAAACGCAAATTCATGGTTGCCTCATCTAACTCTGTTGTGGGTGTGTTGTTAACCCCTAATCCAAATGCTTTATGAAATGCACTGACTGCGGAAAGTTTATTCTTCATATTTTTGTTTTGCTTAAAATTAAACAATGTTTAGCACGGGACAACTTCTTTTTGCACTATTTTTCATTATTGGATTTACCATACTAACAGTCTGGAGTTATCGAAAAGATGAAGCCAAAAACCCTACATACTTTAGAGGGAGTGTTTGGGTGCTTGTAGGATTTCTTGCGTTTATTGGATTGCTATTATTCCTAAAAAGGGGAGTTTCATTATGAAAGAAGTGTTGTGGGTTTTTATAGGCGGTGGATTGGGAAGCATTTGCAGATATATGATTGCAGTAATTTTAAAGGAAACCGATTCGATTTACCCCTGGTCGACCTTGTTGGCAAATGCTATTGGCTCATTGTTGATCGGGGTTTTAGTTCATCAATTAATGCGAAACAACGCTATGCATAGCACAACTATATTATTTTGGATTGTTGGATTTTGTGGTGGGTTAACGACTTTTTCTTCATTTGTTTTTGAAAATATTTCATTATTTAAAGACTATGGGTTGCTAAAGATGATTATTTATGCTTCGTTAAGTTACTCAATATGCCTATGTTCAGTTTTTGTTGGAATGTACTTTTCTAAAGAGTTTCTAACTCAAAGTTGATAATTTTTACTGTGAAATCCTGTAACTTTTAAAGGAATATTTGAGAATTTATTAACATGATCCTGTTGATTTGTATGTGCTTGATAATTTTTTGGTCACGTTTTTTTTAAACTCAAAAAAAAGTTGAGCTATTATTTATAATTTGATAAAAATTCAATTTTAACAGTTGTTTTTATGCTAGTTGGTAATGTTAAACTCTACTTTTGGGACATATTAATTTAAAATTATTAAAATTATGAAACTAATTAAAAATTCAATCATTCTATCTTTCGCAGTAATCTTATCTTTTACTACTACAGATTTAAAAGCGCAAGACTTTGGTGCTGATGTTGTGAGTTCCTACGTATGGAGGGGTACTCAATTTGGAACTGGACCAGCAGTACAACCATGGTTTACACTTCCAGAACTAACAAGTGGCTTAGAACTTGGTGTCTGGGGAAGCTTTCCTCTTTCTGATGATGCTTCAGGACAAACGTATGAACTAGACATGTATGCTTCTTATGATTTTGGTCCATTTGCATTGACAATTACAAATTATACTTTTAACAATCCTAACGGAGTTTATGGTGCCACTGTTGATACCTATGAAGATTCTGGTTATGAACTTTTTGATGGCGACATGGAAGTAACTGCATCTGCATCTCTTGGTGCAATCGGACTAACAGTTGGGTATTTTACTGATTTAGAAGCATTGTATGTGGAGGCTGGAACAACTGTCGGAGGAATGGATCTAGCTATTGGTTACGGATCGGATGGCGACGGTGCATTTTATGCAGGTGGAGATTCTGGTTTAGTTAACGTTTCACTTGGTGGATCCAAGGATATCAAGATAACTGACGACTATTCGCTCCCATTATTTGGTTCATTTATATACAACCCAGACGCTGAAGCAGCATTCATGGTTGTTGGTATGAGCTTTTAATAAATTACTAATTATAATATTATGGAATTATTAACAGCTAATAATGTATGGATGATGATCTGTACAGGCCTAGTATTTTTTATGCACTTAGGCTTCACTTTCCTAGAAAGTGGTATGACTCAAAAAAAGAACACAGTAAACATCTTATTTAAAAATTTCTTTGTCATTACAATGGGTCTCCTTGTGTACGCTGCAGGAGGTTTTAACCTAATGTATCCTGGAGATTTCGGAATAATTGATGGTTGGTTAGGATTTGCTGGGGCAGGTTTAGACCCTGGGGTTGATTACGATCAACTAACCTACGCAGACGGTGGATATACTTACTGGACCGATTTCTTATTTCAAGGAATGTTTGCTGCTACTGCCGCTACAATAGTCTCAGGAGCTGTAGCTGAAAGAATCAAATTGGGTGCTTTCATGCTATATGCATTTTTACTTTTGGTTTTCGTTTATCCGATTGTTGGTTCATGGCAATGGGGCGGTGGAAAATTTAGCACTTTCACTGAAGATGTAGGTTTTTATGATTTTGCAGGTTCTACATTGGTTCACTCGGTTGGTGGATGGGCAGCCCTAGTAGCAATAATTTTCCTAGGCGCAAGAGTTGGAAGATTTGGTTCTGATGGTAAGCCTAATGCCATCCCAGGTCACAACTTACCATTATCCGCTGCAGGCGTTCTTATTCTTTGGCTTGGATGGTTCGGATTTAACGGTGGTTCTGTTCTATCAGCAGATCCAGCTCTTACTTCATATGTTTTAGTTACAACTTCAATAGCTGCTGCTACTGGTGGGATTGTTGCGTTCGTTGTTGCCGCATCTGCATATAAAAATTATGATGTAACAATGTTTATGAATGGTATATTAGGAGGTCTTGTTGCTATAACAGCTGGTGCTGACCTAATGTCCATTTGGGATTCGATACTTGTAGGTGGCATTGGTGGAGCAGTAGTAGTTGGAGCAATCGCCTTTATGGACAAGCAAAAGCTTGATGACCCAGTTGGTGCCATCGCGGTTCACTTATTTGCAGGTATTTGGGGTACACTTGCCGTTGGTGTTTTTGGTGATTTAGCCGGATTTGACCAATTTATGGTTCAATTAGCATGTGTTGGTATTGCTGGTGTGTTCTGTGTTGTCTCTTGTACAATAATAGGTTATATAACATCAGCTATTTTTGGAGGTATGCGTGTCACCAAAGAGGATGAAATTGCTGGTCTAGATGGTGTTGAGCATGGCATGGCTGCTTACGCTGATTAATATCTAAACCAACTTTAATTAGGTTATAGTTTAGTTTTGTAAGAAATCCCGCCTAGTGGCGGGATTTTTTTATACCCACACTATTGTTTAAATTTGTAAAAATTATGATTTCAATAACCCTTATTATACAGTGTCCGGATCAAAAGGGAATCATTGCTGAAGTTACACAGTTTATCTATAGTTATAAAGGGAATATAATTTATATTGATCAATACGTCGACCGTGAGAATAAGGCATTTTTTATGCGTCTTGAAAGTGAGTTTAAAGGGGATTTAAAAGCTATTGAACAATTTCAAAAGGCCTTTGCCAATGGCCCTGTTACCAAGTATGACATGGCATGGTCTATCTACCCACAAGAGAAAAAACCACGTATGGCATTGTTTGTATCTAAATACGACCACTGCCTTTACGACCTTTTGGGCCGATTTAAATCTGGTGAACTCGAAGTAGATATCCCATTTATTTTAAGTAATCACCCTGATCTACAACCAATTGCAGTGTCATTTGGTATCCCCTACTATCACATACCAGTGACCAAAGACACCAAAGCACAAGCCGAACAGAAACAACTGGAACTGCTAAAACAACACCATGTCTCTTTTATCGTCCTTGCGCGATATATGCAAATTGTATCGCCCAAGCTCATCGATGAATATCCAAACAACATTATCAATATCCATCATTCCTTTTTACCTGCTTTTCCGGGAGCTAAACCCTATCACTCTGCCTTTGCACGTGGGGTGAAAATTATTGGTGTTACAAGTCATTACGTCACTGAAGAGCTAGACGCTGGTCCAATTATTGAGCAAGACATAGTTCATGTGTCACACACACACAATGTGAGTCAGCTCGTAGCCAAGGGAAGGGATTTAGAAAAAATTGTTCTTGCTAGAGCAGTCAAAAATCATATTGCCCATAAGGTGATGGTTTATGGCAATAAAACAATCGTGTTCTCCTAATGTTTTAGATTCTGAATAAACGAAATTGAATGCTTGTTAAATTCATCTGGTTGATCAACATTGACCACATGTCCAGAGAGTGGAACAACGTTGAGCTGTGCAGATTTGTGTACTGCTGCCAATTTTTCAATACTAGGCAAAAACAT
>JBELHJ010000124.1:0-4028 GCA_042091495.1 Bacteroidota bacterium | reverse complement strand
AATGGTGGGAGTGCAGTTTCAAAATTTAATTTATCTGTAGGACACTTTGAAAATGAAGGGGTTGTTATTGCAAGCCAATTTAAAAGAACTAATGGTAGACTTAATTTTTCTACTAAACTAAATGAAAAAATTGATTTATGAGCTAAACTAACGCACTCTTCTACTAATTATATTGTGTCATTTAGCGGAGGTGGCGAAGCAAATTTTGGCGGTATCACCTACAATGCTTTGAGATACAGGCCAATTATACCAAATTTAATAGAAGATTATGCTGAAGACGATTTTACAACCTTTGATGAACTAGATGCTTTAACAGGCAATACTTCAAATCCTGTAGCTTTTGCAGAGGATTTAAAACGTGTTTTTTCTTATAATAGAAGTCGTTTTGATTTTAATATTGACTATAAGTTTTTGGAAGATTTTGAATTAAGAATTACTGGGGGAGCTGTTTTTAATAATAATCAAATAAAAAAGTTTTATCCTATAACTACTGCTATTGGAAGACTTTATAATGGTAGAGCAGATAGGCAAGATACCAATACTACAACTTTATTGAACGAAAACACATTGAATTACAGCGCAAGATGGAATAAGCATACTGTTAGAGGCTTAGTAGGGTTTACGCTACAAAAGTATGAAAGCGAGAGCTTATATAATAGAGTACACGATTTTCCAATTTCCACTAATGGATTTAATGATATTTCAGCTGGACTAGATCCACAGATACCACTTTCTATTAATAATCAATGGAATATGGCCTCTTTTATTTCTAGGTTTAATTATGATTATAAAAGAAAATATTATTTGACTTTGTCTTATAGAAGAGATGGATCTTCAAGATTTGGATCAAGAAATAAATGGGCAGGATTTCCTTCTGGAGCAATTTCATGGAACGTAGCCAGAGAGGATTTTTTAAAAGGTGTAAAAGAAATAAGTGAACTTAAGTTAAGAGCTAGTTACGGTAGAACAGGAAATCAAAATATTGCTTCATTTAGATCTTTAGAAAGTTTAGACCCTGTTAGTTATCCTTTTGGTGATCAATTAGCAGCTGGTGTGGTTAATGGTGAAATAGGTAATCCAGATTTAAAGTGGGAAACAACAGATCAAGTAGATTTAGGTTTAGATATAGGCCTACTTGATAATAAAATAAGTTTTACAGCTGATTGGTTTAGAAAAAGTACTAAGGACTTATTAGTAAGTGTTCGATTACCATCAACTACTGGATTTACAAGTGCACTACAAAATCTAGGAGCTATTGAACAATCTGGATACGAGTTTGCTCTGAATACAGATTTTTCCGATAATTCAAATGATTTTACCTGGAATGCTTCATTCAATATTTCGTTTTTGCGAAATGAAGTAACAGATCTGGGCGAGTCTAACGAGATTTATATCGGAGGCGGTTCTAGATTTCCTGTAAATATCGTAAGGGTTGGAGAACCTCTTGGAGCTTTTTATGGTTTAGTATGGGATGGTAATTATCAATTACAGCATTTTAATTATGATGAGACATTACCTCATGAAAATAGAATTTATACTTTAAAAGACGATGTTGCAGCGACTGTAGGATTTGGAGCAGTGCAACAACCTGGAGATATTAAATTTAGGGATGTAAGTGGACCTGATGGAGTACCGGATGGAATTGTAGATGAAAACGATAGACAAATTATTGGTAACCCAAACCCAAAGCATTTTGGGGGATTTTTAAATAATTTTAAATATAAAAATATCGAGTTGAGTATATTCTTGAATTGGTCTTATGGAAATGATATATATAATTGGCAACGTTTTAATTTTGGACTACCTGGCCCTACTGTTGATCAGAATCACCTAAGTGAAGTTGTTAACTTTTGGACTATTGATAATCAAAATAATCAAATTCCTAGATTAGGACAAGGTGGGAAGCAAAGAACTGGAAATTTTGGAAATTCTTTTATGATTGAAGATGGTTCTTTTCTAAGACTTACCAATATAACTCTAGGTTATAATTTACCAGATGATGTGTTGAAAAAACTGAAGTTGAATGGATTACGCGTCTTTATAAGTGGCGACAACCTGTATACTTGGACTAACTATACTGGTTATGATCCAGAAGTTAGCTTATCACGAAATCAGTTAGCAATTGGTCAAGATAAAAGTCCTTATCCGAGAGCAACTACTATCAGATTAGGTCTGAATGTTAAATTTTAATAACACTTTAATATGATTATGAAAAAAGTATATTTTTTATTGTTTTTTGTTATTTTCTTAAATTCATGTGAAGAATTTTTGGAAGAGAAGCCATTAAATTTTTATTCACCTACAACTTTTTATAACACATTTGAGGAATGTCAAATTGCAGTTAATGGGCTTTATGATTTAATACATAATAGAGCTTTACAAGAAGGTAACTATTATGCAGCCTACAAGTTACCGGCAATAATGACAGATGAGATGCAGTGGTTTGAAAGAAGTAGAGCACCAATGAGAGATGTTGCTACCTGCCAGTATTCAAGTGCTAGTGAAACAATTTACTTATACTGGAGCAATACATATAAAATAATTAACTGGGCAAATAGTGTTATTGTTGGTATTGAAAACTCGCCCATAACAAGGGAGCAGAAAGATAGTCTTATTGGAGAAGTTCGATTTATAAGAGGTTTATTTTACTCTCATTTAGTAAATTTATTTGGAGATGTACCTCTCTTACTAAAACCGACTAACTCAATTACTGGAAATAATGTATCAAGAACACCCGCATTAGAAGTTTTTGATGCCATTATTGATGACTTAGAATTTGCTGAAAAGCATTTACCCATGCAACAATTAGACATAGGTAGAGTTGAAAAAGGTGCTGCGCAAACTATGTTAGCAAAAGTTTATTTATATAGGGCGGGATTTCCCTATTATGATGCAGACTCCTATCAATTAGCTGCAGATAAAGCGAAAGAAATAATTGCTAATGCAACTAATTATGGCTATAGACTTTTATCGGATTTTTCTGATGTATTCAGAATTGGTAATGATAATAATGCAGAATCTATTTTTGAAATACAATATATAGGAAGTGTTACAGAAAGTTCTTCACTTACTGATTACTTTTTTGGAATTTCTGGAACTAGAGAATTTGGAGGGAGTGCATCTTCTGCATACCTCGTTAGAGAATTTCATGAAAGTTATAAGAGCGGGGATTTGCGAAGAGATTGGACTGTTGCAGATTATAGAATTGTTAGAGGATTTATTAGGCCTCAAAAAAATCCTAACCTCTATAAAAATGCAAAATATAGAAATGAAAATCCAACAAATTATGGACCACAAGATAGTCCTAAAAACTTTGTTGTGCTCAGATATTCTGATGTATTATTAATGGCTGCAGAAGCTTTAAGTGAGGCTAATGGAGGACCCACCCCCGAAGCTTTTGAATACATAAACATGGTTAGAAGAAGGGCATATGGATTTGATATTAACACACCAAATGTAGTTTCTGATTTATCAGGACTTACGAAGGAAGAGTTTCGAAAAGCTATTATTGATGAAAGAAGCTGGGAATTTGCAGGTGAAGGGCTTAGATGGTATGATTTGAAAAGGTGGAAAATTTTAGTTGAAAAGGTAAGAGCAACAACACAGGACGCTGCACCCTCTATTGAGGAAAAACACTACTTTCATCCAATTCCGTTAAACGAAATAGAAATTAATCCAAATCTGCTCCCTCAAAATAATGGGTGGTAATAATATAAATGTTCAATGCATTTAATTGATTACTTAGTAATAGCCGTTTTTTCATTAGGGATTATAGTATCTGGAATGTCTTTTCAGACATCTGGAAAAAATACGAACAGTTTCTTTGCTGCTGGTGGCTCTGTTCCGTGGTGGATTAATGGCTTAAGCTTATTTATGAGTTTTTTCTCTGCTGGAACGTTTGTAGTTTGGGGTTCAATAGCATATACTAATGGTTGGGTATCAGTAACAATACAATGGACTATGGCTATTGCAGGTTTCATTATTGGTTTTTTTATATGAAAAGTAGTATAGAAATATTGAACACCAAG
>JBELHJ010000123.1:0-4062 GCA_042091495.1 Bacteroidota bacterium | reverse complement strand
AATTACAATTAGAATAGCTTCCCTTTTTTTCATTCTAATTCTTTACAACCTTATAGCTCACTTCTTCGTTCTCTACTTTATCAAGTGCTTTAACAATGTAAGTAGCAGAAGATAGGTGCGACATATCAATAGTGTTTCCTGTAAGTGCCATTACCTTTTTGCCTTGTAGAGTGTAAACTTCTATATAGTATTCTTTATCGCCTTGTAGTTTAACTATTGAAGTTGTAGGATTTGGATAAATCTTAATATGCTTGTTATTTATATCAGGACTTAAGCTAAGTGAGTTTGAAACATTTACAGTACCATACATATTTCCTGAATGAGGAGTGCAAACATAGTTTGTTGACCCTTCAGAATTAAATGTATAAGAGAATGTTTTACCTGCACCTCCAAATCCACTATTAAAAGATTCTATTCCCGAAGTTGAAATTAAATTGTGATTACCACCTCCAACCCAAGTCCATTCAACTGTATCACCCACTTCGATATTAATTTGCTGATTGGCAGTATTATATCCCCAATCATAATAATGTGTTGTAGGGTTATTATCCTGATTTATTTGTGAAAGGGAAATAAAAGGAATAATAAATAAAAAGATTAATAATTTCTTCATCGTATTGTTTTTAGTTTAAATTGAAATATTACCACCTACATCAGAGTCATAACTTGAATCGTGGAAATCTTCCCCTGTTCTTTCTTTATATTTTTTACGAAAATTCTCGTTACGCTTTTTGGTTTCTTTTAATTTCTTAAAGAAGCGAAATATAGGATTCATCGTATTGTTTTTAATTCTTTACAACCTTATAACTCACTTCTTCGTTTTCTACTTTATCAAGTGCTTTTACAATGTAAGTAGCAGAGGATAAGTGCGACATATCAATCGTGTTTCCTGTAAGTGCCATTACTTTATTCCCTGCCATATCGTATACCTCTATGTCGTACTCTTTATCGCTGTTTAGTGCTAATAAAGATGATGTGGGGTTGGGATAGAGTGTGGGTGTTGTTTGTTTAGGTGCGTTAGATGCTAAATTTTGTCCTGCTAAATCAAATTCAACAAAAGTATATACTGAGGACGCACAAATGCTATCGTTTACAAGTAATTCCGTTCCTGATGGGAATACAGAATAACCATAAATATCAGGAAAAGAAATATAATTATTATCGCCACTCATTCGGAAAGTTATACAACTGTCGATTTTAGGAAAGCTTTGTCCATGCGTAGTGTTTTCAAATGAGTCGTTAGCTTGATTGTAAAGAGATGATGACATAAGTTGCCAAACCTTTCCGTCGGGGACAGTAAATATTTGCCCATATTCTTTAACAACTATGACATTTGAAACGGGCAAATTCAAAGCTTGCCCAAACCCAATCATTGGGGCAATTAATAATAATAGTAATAGTTTTTTCATCGTATTGTTTTTAGTGATAAAAAATATCGAGCAAGCTATTCTTTTTTATAATTTGTGTTTTCAAGAAGAGTGCGGTAAACACTTGCATTTCCCTCACTCACTAAGTATTGGTTTAAATATTTAAAACCTTTTTTTTCTAAAGCGTTAAGAACACCAATTGTTCCGTTAAAAGACACTTGTTTACCATCAGCACCGATTATGTGCCCTTTACTTATATCTTTCATTTTACCAATTTGACCGTAATCCAAATAGGTAGTAACTTGGAAAGGTTTAAACATTTTAGATGTTGATACAACTTCAACATATTTAGCAGGAATGTCTTCAAGATTAATTCCATTTACAGTTTGAGCATTGAGTTTACATAATGCAGTAACAAAAAGTATCAATAATAGTTTTTTCATCGTATTGTCTTTAGTGAATTACCTACTAATCCAACCTTCTTCAAGATTGTTTCTAACAGCATAGATACTATCACCTGTGTGAACAATTTTCCAAGGCTCTGTAAACATTGTAGGGTCATTTTCTGAAAAATAAGTTTCTGCGTCCACCTGCATTTTATTAAGGTTGTCCCATGTGTCTGAAAATGCTAATATTTTAAAATCCATCCTATCACCTGTATGATGTTGTAAAACTATTACGTTTGTTGCGTATTCACTCTGTTTAAAACCATCTACAAAAGTAAATAGCTGCTTTTGAGCATCTGCCACTGACGAGCTTTCGCTTATTTCAAATCTAAGTTCATAAACAAACCTATCATCATTTGGATTTTGTTGTGAAAAAGCAAGAAATGGGAAAATTAAAGCAAATAAAATATTTTTCATCGTATTGTTTTTAGTGGTACAAATTTAAACTTTTCAATTTAAGAAAAAACACTTCCAATCCATTCGCCAATAATGTAACCAAGTTCATAAAAAAACCCCCAAAAAAGAGTTTCTGCGAAAAACCACCCAATTATGATACCTATTGCCCATGGAAGAATTTTTTTCCATTTTTTTTCTGTGTTAGGAAAGATTTTTTTTAAAATAAAATAATCAATTATGTATAAAAAAACACTAAGTATTAAAATGTATATAACTTTAGTAATTTTATCAATTTCACCCGAGAGAGATGAAGAAAAAACTCCTAAAACAAGTACCCACCAATATTCTTTTAACCACTTCTTCACAGTATTGTTTTAGTCTTTTTTATATTCCATTTTATCTCTTGACTGAATCCAAACTTTTCCTTTTCCTTTTAACTTAAATAAACCTCCCTCTCCACTTGTAATTAGTTTTTTTATTCCTCCTGTTATCCAATCATATTCTACACCCTCTTCAAAAGCAATTAGTGCATCCTCATCTACATAGATAGGTTTATTTGAATCAATTAATTTTTCGATTAACTTTCCATATACTTTTAGAAATAATGTTCCTGATCCCTCTGCTTTTACTAAGAATTCTTGACTCAGCCCGCCTAATTTAATTTCAATATTTTCTGTTCTTGCAAAATGTTGAGAAGCATAAAAAAGTATTGGGTGTTGTTCAACTATTTCTAAGCTAAAAATTTCTGCAGTATCTTTCGCGGAGAATGCCATTTTCATCTCCTCATTAGCAGTGTAGACATTATAGGTTAGACTTTTACCTCCAAAGATTTTAGAAATAATATTCTTGTAACTTTTTACCTCAATTTTATTCTTAAATCCGTATTCTCCATCGCTGAAAATTAAGCAGCCCTTTTCAATAATTATTTTTTCATATTTATTTAATTCCAATATCAAATATGAATTCGGAGATTGTGTGATTTCAAATTTCATTAATCAGATTGGTATGAATTAACAGCATGAAAGAGAAACATAAGCATTCCAAGAAAAAAAAGCATTCCAAGAGATTCACTAATTACACCAAAGAGTTCGAGAATTATTCCAATTAAAGACACCAACCCAATAATGATAAATATTTTATCTCCCATTACTAAATAATTTCTTCATCGTATTGTTTTTAGTGGTACTAATTTAAGGAATTAAACCATAGTATATCTTCTTCTTTTAGTTCTGCAATTAATATGTTCTAATAAATTACTATCTTATGTGGATGAAAAAAATAATACTCTTACTAATTGTATACCCTCTTTTCGTTACATCCAATTTATGTGCACAAAAGTTATCTAAAAATGAGGTGTTTGATGTATTATCAAAATGGGAAGGTAAATGGAAGAGTTTTGTTGTCTTTGAAGAGTCTGTTTGGATAACGAAAAGTTTTGAAACTCGAGGAATTTCTGAATCAAATTTAATTTTATCGAATAATTACCTTGAAATTAAGGCTTATAATGGTGATGAGACAGGAAAACATATCATTCGTTATGACCAAGGTTCAAAACAGTTTAATAGATGGGAGTTTAAAAGTGATGGCGGCACTAATTTTTGGATTGGAAAGTGGAATCAGAGTAAAGAAACAATGACTTGGAATTATGTAGATTTCACAAATACCAAAATCAGAGGAGAAATAATTGAAACTTTCAGTTCTGATAACACAATTAATGTAAATGTAGTTATGAAAGATAAAAAAGACAATAATCTTCTTCGAATCTCCTCAAAGCTAAACAAAATTTAAACCATAGGCTTATCTTCTTCTTTTAGTTCTGCTACTTCCAATCCTCTTAAATAGGTTAGATATGT
>JBELHJ010000122.1:0-4080 GCA_042091495.1 Bacteroidota bacterium | reverse complement strand
AGGTACCAATATTACGATGAAACTCTAAACCGCCAGGTTTATGCCGATACCATTTTAGACCGTGTCTATTCTAACGTTGGTAAAGCCAAATCTGTTGGTCTTGAATTGGGTGGGACTTTTAAGATTAATGACAAATGGCAAAATCTAATTGGTACTAATATTTACCACTATACTATTGACGGTTCTTTTAACGGCAATCCTGTAGACACTAGCAACTGGCAGTACTCTATAGACCTGAATTCAACCTACAACTTTACAGATCACAGCGCTTTAGAATTTAATTTAAGCTACTTATCAGAGCGTATTACTGCTCAGGGTAGAGATTCGCAATACTACCTCCCTAACCTTACCTATACCCACAGCTTTTTGGATGGCAGATTAAATGCCTCTGTGCAATGGAAAAATATGGATATGGGACTCTTAAATACCAATGAGCAACGCATTACAACTATTAGTCCAGGAGCCTTTTATACTACAACCAATTACGTGTATGAAGTGGATATCTTTTTACTAAACTTATCTTACACATTTAATAGTAATAAAAACAAATCTAAGTTTATTCAGAGTGAATTTGGTAAACGGGAGTTTTAAATAACTACAAATAAAAAAAGCCCGCTGTTGCGGGTTTTTTATATACTAATTCATTTAAAAAGACGGATCATAAAATTGATAATTTATTGGCAGTTTTAAGTGCGCTTTTTTACGTTTTTCATTATTAAAAAACTTGTAACCTCTCAACAATGCTTTGTTTTCTTGCCATAATGGATCATCAAAGGACTTAGGGGTTAAATTATGGTATTGCTCTAAATACGTATCAAACTCGGCTCTGGTTTTAGCATGAGCCGCGTTATGGGTTACATTTTCATAACCACGCCCGTCATAAGATCCATTAGTGGCGTAAAACCGTCCCTTTGGATACCCATAAACTGGACTTACCGCTTCTAGCATATGGGTTTTAGTTCTTGCTAAACTGCACACGCCAGGTTGTGAATAAATAACGGGTTTAGTAGTTTCAGACTTTCCCGTTAAAAAAGACACTAAACTTTTCCCATCTACATTATATTTTGATGGAATTTTTGCGCCAGCAAATTCTGCTAAGGTTGGAAGCACGTCTGTAAAGTCTGTCAACTCATCAGTTAATCCGCGTTGTTTAATATCCTTACCACTAACAATAAATGGAATATGTACCCCGTACTCTACCCCTTTACCTTTGGCAACAGAAGTCGTCCCATTGTCAGAGCTGTATAAAATTATGGTATTATCTGCGATACCTTGGTCTTCAACAGTTTTTACAATATCACCAACCAGCTTATCCATATAACGTATCTGATTTTCAAAAATAGCGCGTCCTTCAGGAGATCCGTGTCTAAAATGTGCATTGGAAGCCTTTTGGCCCTGAGCCACTTCAATTGGCGTTATACAATGTGATGAATGCGCTAATACCATGGGATAAAAAGCTAAAAATGGCTGGTCTGATTTCGCATTATCTTTTATAAAATCTTTGATGTAGTTAGTTAAAAGATCTGGACCATAATCTTTCATGGTTGTTTCCATTAGCTTACCATCTTTCACTAAATGAGGCTTCCAATACCTTGATAAAATTGGTTGCTTAGATATGGCTGCAATCTCCCAGTTCTCATCTGGTGTAACAGACTCACCGGTTAATTTTTTAATTGCTGCAGGATAGCTATTGTAAACCACATATTGATCAACACCCAACAGCTTATTGTGTACTCCTAAAATTCCTCCAGAAGGGTTATGCCATTTTCCTGCAACAGCTGTTTTATAACCCGCCTCATGCAGCACCTTAACAAAGTTGGGTAAACGGTCTAAGTCTTGATTTACACGTTTCATCCCAGGGACATAGGCCAACTTATTATCATATGCTCCAGTATGCATGGCATAATTTCCAGAATAGAACATAGCTCTTGAAGGGCCACATATGGCTTGACCCCAAGCATTTTTAAACACGGTTCCTGAAGCACCAAGTTTATCAATGTTTGGCGTTAAAGAAGAGACACCTTTTTTAACATCATAAACACCAAACTCTTCAAAACCAACATCGTCTGAGAGAATGACTATAATATTAGGACGCTTCTGTTGTGCAAATGCTACACAAAAAAGCAATAAAAAAACAGCAATTAATCGCTTTGTTGAATTTACAAGTATCATATGAATAGTTTTTTACTAAACTATAAACCATTAAGTAAAAGGTGTAACACTTTTATAACGTTTTTTTACTTAAAGTTTATGAACGCTTACTAAAACTAAAAGTATGAGATTTGTGTTAAAATAGATGCAAAATATTACATCAGCTTCAACTCCTCATTAAAAGCTCTGGTTAGGGCTTCTAGTGGATCTAAATTATCGTAGGAAAGCATTCTTAATTTAACTTCAGATGCGATGCCTTTGGAATACGCGCTGAGGAGGATCTCCTCGTAGATTTTTTCGTCGGTAATCATGGTTTATTGAATTTGGTTGTGCAAATCTAATTAAAAACAATAAATTAATGAAGAAAATTTATCAAAAAGTTAAAAACGATAAATATAATTTAATAAAATTTATTGATTACACTTAAAACTTGATTACCTTTAACACCTCTGATTTACCAGTTTTAGTAAGCTCTAATAAATAAATTCCTACATTAAGCAATTCCGAATTAATAGTCTGATTATCTGCCCCTAAGGATCCTTGATCTAAAATTTGACCACTTAAATTATAAAGCGTGTATGACGTATTTTTATAATTATGATTAGAAGCAAAACCATCCAACTGTTTATTGTAATACCATGTTACAGAAGGTCTAGTTTCTGTTTCATTAGATAACAACTCGGCATCATAAACCCTTATATAATCTATAATTAAGTCACTTTGCGAGAAGTTTGTTTGATCTATAGAAGGTTGTATTGCCGTATTTAAAAGTAGATACATGGGATTGTCATAAGGCCAGTTTTCTTCATTTTTCTCTACAGGATTGTAATTATAATAATTGATACCATCTACATAAAAACGCATATCTTCTGGGGTCCACTCCATAACATAGGTATGAAAAGATGTTGATACCTCGTTGATATACAAACCACCATGATATATCGTACCGCCATAAGAAGATGGGTTATGCAGTGCACTTTGAATAAAATCTTGGTTATGCCCCCAATGTTCCATAATATCAATTTCTCCACAATTAGGCCAAGGAGTTGATCCATAATTACTAGCCCAGAACCCGCCATTTTCTGTAATATTTTGACCAAGCAACCATAATGCCGGCCAAGTCCCTATACCTGTTGGTAATTGCGCCCTTATTTCAACCTTTCCATAGGTAAAAGCATATTTCGAATTTAAACGCGCAGAAGTATATGCTTTAGTCACATTTTGATTGGTATAAGTTTCTTTTTTTGCTCTGATGTGCATAAATCCGTTGCTCAAGAAAGCATTTTCCTCCCTGTCTGTGTAATGTTGTATCTCACCATTAAACCAACTAAACCCGTTAGGTAAAAGGGTTTGATGAAACCACTTGTTAGTATCTATAGCCCCACTACCGTCGCACTCGTCAGACCATACTAACTCATCAAAACTAAATGTTTGTTTAGGAATAACAGTTGGAAAATCAATATTATCAAAATAATACGTGCCTTCTATATTTTGATCTGGATTAACAATTAATGTCATTCTTTGAAATTTACCAGAAGCCATTTCATAATTTTGTGTATTAAGATTAAGCGCATAGGAGTAATTAAAAGTGACATCACGCCAGCCATAGCCACTAATGAATTTTACAACCTCGTAATCTACTTGTCCTTCAAGCTTAAACTTTATAATAGTCATTCCCGTTGAGCCATTAAAAAAATCTAAATGAATGGTTTGTTCTTCATCCATAGAAATTTGATGTAAAGGATCATAATAAACACCACCTTGTACTGAGTTTAGACCATTGTAAATTTCACCTACTGCATTGGATGCATCTTCAGGATCATTAGCATTAGAAAAGTAAGTGTTTCCCCATGAATTAAATGTGGTTAGTGATGTATCAAAATCTATGACAAAACGCGACTGGCTCCAACCTGAAAAACAAAAGGTTAA
>JBELHJ010000121.1:0-4083 GCA_042091495.1 Bacteroidota bacterium | reverse complement strand
CTCAAAATGTTTTAAAAAGAGCTTTGATATGTCTCCCAAAGAATATGCAAAAAAATATAGAGTAATCCCTAAATTTCAAGGCTGAAGTAAAAGACTGTTAGTGTTTTTTTGATTCTTTAATTAAAGGACAAATTCATACCACATCGAAAATGTTATCAATGAAAGATTCTTATTAGTATTTGTAAGATTAGTTTATAAACTTTAGAAATTATACTTGGATATTCACTATATTAATTGAAATGATGTCTGTCAAAAAACAAGAAATAGAAAAAAATAAAGTACACTATAAAAAAGCAAAATTTAAATTAATCATGATTGAGGTATTAATCATTGTTTTTTTGTTAGTCTTAGTCCATTTTAATATTTAGTGTCATTTTTTAATTGATAGCAACTGAATTAGTTGTGTAGTAAATTAAATCTAGTTTATGATAGAAACCTTTCGGATTTAGCCCCAAAACAGCTCATAACTTAAGAGATTGCAAAAATTATGTTATTAATTGTGTCTTTTATGTTATTAACCTTTAAAATTTAAATATAATTTTAAGAATTCAATAAATATTGTATGGTATTTATAAAAAACTAAACAACTTAAATATGAAAAAAACACAAAGAACTGAAAATACTCTAAGGGTAAATTGGTTTTTATTTAGCTTATTATTTTTCTTTACTACTTTTTTGTATGCACAAGAATTTGTTGTTACAGGAAATGTAACGGATAATACTGGGATGCCAGTTCCTGGAGTTACAATTTTGTTGGAAAAACCTTCAGAGTTAGAAACAGTTGTCAATTCAAAAGGAACAACAACTGATTTTGATGGAAATTATTCCATTGCAGTAAATGGGAATGACAATAATTTAGTGTTCTCTTACATTGGTTATATTAAACAAACTGTTCCCATTAATTCACAAAGAGTGATTAACGTTACACTACTTACAGATGTTAGTGAGTTAGACGAGGTAGTTGTAGTTGGTTATGGCACTCAGGAAAGACGAGATGTTACTGGAGCCATCACAAAAATTGGGTCTGAAACCATAGAAAGAACATCCAACGCTACCGTAGAACAAGCCTTAAACGGTAAAATATCGGGTGTAAATACTATTATTACAGATGGTACGCCTGGAGCTGGTATTCGAATCAGGATTCGAGGTGGGACATCAATTAATGCTAATAATGAGCCTTTGTATGTTATTGATGGTTTTCCTATAGAGGTAGATTATTCTATCTCTGACGGGCCAACTGAATTTTCAGCTCCATCTAGTTCGCCATTAGCTAATTTAGACCCTAGCAATATACAATCAATAGATATATTAAAGGATGCTTCAGCAGCAGCTATTTATGGAGCAAGAGGAGCCAATGGTGTTGTGATTATTACAACTAAATCTGGTAGAGATCAAGATCCTGAAATTACATTTGATACTTCAATTACAACTACTAGTGTTCCAGATGATAGATATGTTGATGTTCTAAGTACATCAGAATATGGAAATTTATTAATTCACAGAGAACTTTACACTGATGGAATTGAAGATTCAAGTATTACATTTGCCGATGGTTTAACACCTGTTCAAGAACAAGCACGATATGATTCATTGCCTCAAACAAACTGGCAGAAAGAATTATTCAAAACAGGTTACTTAACAAAACATGCAATACAGGCAACAGGGGGTAACAACATAACAAAATATTCTGTTGGCGCCACCTATTTTAAAAATGAGGGTGCTGTTATAAACTCTTTTTTTAAGCGTTATAATTTTAATGTTAACATAGAAAATAAACTTTCTGATAAACTAAAGGTCAAGACAGTTTTATTTCCAAGTTATTCTACCAAGCAAGGTCCTGCTTCTGGAGGAGACTTTAATCAAAGAAATATGGGTATTGTCATTAGAGCCTTAACCAGAAGAACAGATAGAGGCATTGGTATTGTCGAAGATGACATTGATGCAGGTATTGGTGTTTGGGTAGACCCAGTGACAGAAGCTAGAAGAGCTTCAAATTTCACAAATACTTTCGGATTTAATGGGAATACATTGATAAGTTATAATATTATGAATGGTTTAACTGGTTCAATAAGAATTGGAGCAAGAGTTGATGAGGGTAAAACAAAGAATTATTACACTAAAGAATTTGGTAGAGGATATATAAATGGAGGACTCGGTACTAGATTTCATTACCAAAATTTATCTTGGAATAATCAAAACATGTTGCGATACATTAAATCATTTGGATCAAAAAATAAGCATAGGTTAAATGCATTAGCTGTTTTTGAGCAAACATATGTTTCAAGAGAAACGGAGTACCTAAGTGTTACTGATTTTCCAATAGAGACTTTAGGTTTTAACGCACTACAAAACGGATTAATCCCTGCAACACCTGATACTTTTAGTACTGAAACAATGCTCAAATCGTATTTGACAAGAATTAACTATGGGATAAATGGTACTTATAATCTAACCTTATCAATGAGAGCTGATGGCTCTTCTAGATTTGGTTCTAAAAATAAATGGGGATATTTTCCATCTGTGGGTTTCGCTTGGAGAATTTCTGATGAGTCATGGTTTTACAATAATGTTGGTTCATCAAGCGACAACCTTTTGGGTTCTTTGATAGAAAAATTAAGAGCTAATATCTCAGACCTAAAACTTAGATTAAGTTATGGGCAAACAGGTAATCAAGGTATTCCAGCTTACGGTTCATTTTCTGTGCTTGGTGTTTCAAATACTATATTTAGTGGTAATGTAAACGCTGGGCTTGCTGTAACATCATTGCCAAATCCTGACTTAAAATGGGAGTTTACCGATCAATATGATATAGGTTTAGATTTATCATTATTCGACCGTAAAGTGAACTTATCCACTGATATTTACTACAAAAGAACAGAGGATTTATTACTACAAGTACCTATTCCAATGTCCACAGGATTCGGAAGTAGATTAACAAATGTTGGAAATGTTGAAAATAAAGGATTAGAAGTTGCTTTAAACACATTAAATTTTGATCGCAAGTTTAAGTGGACTTCAGATTTTACATTTTCAATTAACAGAAATGAGGTTCTCAATTTAGGAGGTGTTGAACAAAGAACTTTCCAAGATCAATTCACCAATGGACTGTATACCGGATCACTCGAAGTAGGTAAAAGTTTAGGTAACTGGATTGGGTACGAAACTAATGGAGTATTTTCTTATGAGGATTTTGATGAAAGTGGAAATAATATAAACACAGCTTACGGTACACCTTCATCTGTGAATCCAGATTCAATACCTAAGTTAGGAGATGTTAAATATGTAGATCAAAATGGTGACGGATTGATTAACGATGAAGACATAACAGTAATTGCGAGAACACAACCAAAACATTATGGAAGTGTATACAATAATTTTAGTTATAAAGAATTCAGTTTAGGTGTTTTGTTTACCTATAAATATGGCTTTGATGTTATTAATGGTAATAAGCACAGAATGTATAGTAATGGTTATGCAAATTTTAATCAAATGGGAGAAATGAGAGATCATTGGACTCCATATAATACAGGCACTGATATTCCAAGAGCTGATTATGAAGATAGAAACTTTACCTCACGTTATGTTGAAGATGGATCGTTCATTAGACTTCAGAGTGTTAATTTAAGCTATAACTTTTCATCAGAAACGGCGAGGAGCATTGGCCTCAACAGCTTTCAGCTATACTCGAACATTGAGAATGTGTTTTTATGGACTAAATACACTGGCTTTGACCCTGAAGTGAGTGTAGCAAGGGGGCAAAAAGCAATAACTAGCCAAAACCTAGATTATGGAGCTTACCCAAGAACTCTAAATGTAAGGTTTGGTGTTAAAATCGGATTTTAAAAATATAAATTATGAAAAAAAATAAATTATTAATACTATTTGTGACAATATTTTCTTCGATTATAATTACTTCTTGTCACGACGAATTGGATACTGTACCATTATCTACGTTGGCTCCAGAAAATTTCTTTAATGATGTTAATGAAGCTGAGATAGCGGTAAATGGAGTTTATGACAAAATGGCTCAACATTTTCAACAAAACTTTATTTACATGAGCGACCATGGAAGTCACGTGGGTA
>JBELHJ010000120.1:0-4135 GCA_042091495.1 Bacteroidota bacterium | reverse complement strand
CCTTGTTAAACGTTTGTTTAACACTTTTTATGTTTGACATTAATTCGTGAGATTAATTATTAAATTATATAAAATTGATATGCGTTTTAAAACAACGCTAAATCGTTTTCGAGAAACTATGAGTACACCCCCTCTTGATCTTAACCGATCTATAAATTATAGTTTATTATTACTTTTTGTTTTAATTTTTATTCCTAAAAATTCCTTATCACAAGACATCATTGAAATTCATGGTAGTGGTTTAACAAATGTTACACCACAGTCTGGAAAATATTATACTTGTGATGCTAAATTTTATGATCATGGGGGTACCGATAATTTTCCTGACTGGAGCGGTACTGATGAATATGAGGTAACAATTTGTCCTCAAGACAATGCAGGTGATAAAGTTGCCTTAATTTTTAACGATTTTCATATTCTAAAAGGACAGGCATGGATAGAAATATATGATGGGGATTCATCTGCTGCAACACCAATTTTTTCAGATAATACTACTAATAATCCTGGACTGTTTTCCGGAGAAGGGCTTTATAAGCCAGGAGCAGATGGACAAATTATTAACATAATTGGGGTGCCAGAGGTGGTGTCAGCATCAGATAGTAACACCTCAGGTTGTTTAACCGTAAAATTTGTGTGGGACCCAACGGGGTTTACTGGAGCACCGGGTTGGGATGCCAATGTAATTTGTGGTCAGTCTATTTCCAATACAGATATAGAAACAACTTATAAAGGGCAATCTAACATTGTTGCAGAGCAAATTATAAAGCACCAAGAGACATTGTCTTTTACATCTAATCCTACTTTTTCTGTAGATGAAGAAGATGCCGTTTATTTTTGGAAGGTTTTTGGTTACAGTGATGGTATTCCAAAAGAATTTGAAGGCAAAGAACTCAACCACACCTTTACAGAAAAGGGAGCTTTTTTAGTGGAGTTAAATATTAAGGATAAATTTGGGTTTTTTGTAAAAGAATTAGTAGAGGTAAAAGTTAAAGATCCATCTATTGAGGTATTTCCTTTTAACGCTGGTCGTACAGAATTTTTAGAGAGTGCTCTTAAAGGAGGTGATGTGCCAGATGAAAATGGAGGTACAGTTGCATTAAATGGGTTATTCAGTAACAAAAACTATGATTGTTTAGTAGAAAATTTTAAAAGTAATCACGGTAAGCATACCAATACAATTTTGGATAACAGTATAGGCTATTTTAAGAGTTCATCTTCTTCTTTTGCATTTAAAGAAGGGATTGTTTTAACAGCCGGTAAAGCTAAACATGTAGAGGGGCCTTTTACTGGTTTTGAAGATGTAGGTTTTAAAAATAATGAGAATGAGAATATTTTTGAAGGGGTTATTCCAGATGATAATTTTTTTGATGCCAGCTCCATAGAATTTGAATTTACTGCGCCAAGTGATTACATTCAGTTTAGTTATATTTTTGGAGCTTTTGAATATTCTGAACAATATGATCATCCAGACTTTGGTAGTCCGGTAGAGTGTGGTATTGCAGATGCCTTTGCATTTATTCTAGAGGACTTGACTACCGGTAATAAAATAAATCTAGCTCTTGTACCAGGAACAAATACCCCGGTAACTACTCGTTCTATTCCAGGTAAATGTGATGGAAACAATAATTGGAAATTTTTTGAAGGTTATTTTAATGCCAGCAGGGCAGATGAAGCCCCCATTAATTTTAGTGGTTTTACAAAACCTTTAGTAGCCAGAGCAGATGTTGAGGCTGGTAACAAGTACCGTTTAAAACTTATAGTAGCAGATAGAATTGACAAAAAACTTGATGCAGCAGTATTTATAAACAATGATATGGACTTAGGGGGAGACCTGGGTTTTGATAAGAAAAATGATGTATTAGAACCATTTGGTTTTAATGATCCTATCACAGATGTTTGGACAGAAGGTGTTCCTGCCTTATGTGTTGGTGATGACTTAACATTAGATACAAAATTTAATGGAATTACACATAAGTGGTATAAAAATGGGGTAGAGATTTCTTCTGAGACATCTAATCAATTAGATGTTCAATTACCTGGAGTATATAAGTTTGAGGTGAGTATCAATGGTTGTCTAATTACCGATGAAATAGAAATAGAATACTTCGAACCTCAATTATCAAATATTAATTTATGTAACTCAGACCAAGGGAATTATAATTTGTATGAAACTTTTGGTAATGTTACCGGTTGCCAAGGTCCCGATTGTGTTTATGAATTCATAGACTCTAATGGTGATATTATTAACCAAGATCTTAGTGTGTATGATATATTATTTTTTGCCTCTGAAACAGACAGAGATTCTAACATTTCAATAGGAAGCCCTTTGAGTTATGCAGGATATTCAAATCAAATTATTTATGGTGAAGCTCGTGTAAAACCCATCTTAGATTATGATGAAAATGGCGAACTTGTTAGTAGAGACTGCGGTACTCCAATAACCTTTCAATTCACTATTGAAAATGTAGCAACCCAAGACCTTAGAAATTGTAGTGTAGACTCAAGTAATAATATAAGTTATAACCTATGGGAAATGTTTGGAGTTCCAGAAAACAGCGATTCTAATCCACTTTTAGATACTTATGTTATTGATCACGATTTTGATTCAAACACAGCTGATATTACTCAAGATCTTTCGGGCTATAACGTTACATTTCATAGCTCAGAAAACAAAACTGGTATTGCACTAAGCGAACATAAAAATGACATCGAATTAGATTCATCTATTGCTTTAATAAATCTACCTGACGACTACTTAAGCACCCAATCTGATGAAATTATTTTGGCTCGATTAGAAACGAGTGCTTGTGTAAATGTACTTGAGATTAGATTATTATGTAGTCTTGATCTTGAGGCAAAATGTATAGGAGACACCGATATGTATCTTGACGCAAGTGGTAATTTAACATTAACAGCTGAAGATATAGATGCTGGTTCATCAGGAATGGGAGTGACTCTTGAATTAATTGGACAATCAACTTTTAATTGTGAAGATCTTGATCAAGAATTTGAATTAGAGCTTAAAGCAACTGACAATTCTGGAGCTACAGATTCCTGTTTAGTTAAAGTTAATATTAAAAAAGACCCCTCAGCAATTCCAATAGCAACTTGTGTAGCCAATTTTGAAAAAGCCCTTGATATTAATAATCAAGTGACTTTAACAGCTGATGAAATTAATAATGGCTCTGAAGATAGTTGTGGCGATGCTTCAAATTTAAGTTTTTTAATAGATAAAACTACTTTCGATGCAACCAACTTAGGACCAAACGTGGTAACATTAACGGTGACAGACAATACTAACGGTCAAACCAGTATTTGTACAACCACAGTTACTATTGTCGATAATTCTGAGCCTCAGGCTAGTTGTCAAGATTTACAATTGCAGCTTGATGCTTTTGGGAATGCTGTTTTATTTCCTAAAGATCTTGATATCGGAAGTACGCCCAGTCAAACCGCAAATCAGACTTTAGTTGCTTCAAATTTTAGTGCCAGTGAGACTGTTTTTACTTGTAATGATTTGGGAGAGAATACAATTACTTTAACAGTCACAGACTCCAAAGGGAAGCAGGGCACTTGTGATGCTATTGTGACTATAGTAGATTCGATGCCACCTGTTCCAACTAATGTAACTCTTCCAGATATTGTTGCCGATAGCTTAAATGAAACAGATCTTGTTATACCTACGGCAACCGATAATTGTTCTTTAATTGTTGTTAATGGTACTCATAATATTTCCAGCTTCCCTTTATGTTCTGATACTACTATTACTTGGACCTATGAGGATGCATCTGGAAACGTTTTTACTCAAGATCAATCTGTTGAAATTAATGATACAACAGTTCCAGTTATCCAAAATTGTATTAGTGATACAGTTGTTGAGATTAATGCTGAAAATTGTAGTTATGATATAACAAATACTGATTTCGATTTAACTGAATTTTCTGATAATTGTACCTCTAATGAAAATTTAAGTCTAAGCTATAAAATTAATCAAAGAGCAATAGTTAATTCTAACAGTTTGGTCGGCGAAACACTTACGGAATTAGAGAATTCAATTACATGGTTTGTAAAAGATAATAGTGGAAATGAAGCATCATGTACATTTAAAATAATTTTAGAAGACACTACAGCACCC
>JBELHJ010000119.1:0-4167 GCA_042091495.1 Bacteroidota bacterium | reverse complement strand
AACTTTGATAAGAAAAAACACTTCTAAGCTTAAACAATTTTTTTAAACCATGCCTTTCAATTCAGAGTCAGCCAGAGCGGCAGGGAAAAAATCCAAACGAAAATCTTTAAAAAAAGATCCACCAACCATTAAAGAGAAAATGGAGCTTTTGTACGAAAAGGTATTAGATGATTTATTAGCCAATCAAGACAAACTTACGAAAACAGAACGTGTTAAGCTTTTTGTAACCTTATCGGGCTATATATTTCCAAAAACAAAACCGGTTCGTGATGATTTCACACTAGAACGACTTAAAGAGATTAAAAATCAAGGGATGTTTGATAGAGATCCAGACCCTACTAAATAATATTTAAATCTGTTTAATTGTCTCCAGCTGAAATAACACTATTTGTAGCCAAGTCTCTTTCAATTTCTTTGAATGGTAAAAACCTTGAAGAGATAAAAAAGGTTTTAAAATCCCAAAAAACCGATTGGGATTTATTTGTTAAAATTAGCACCAGTCAATTGGTTCTTCCTGCGCTTTATTGCAACTACAAAAGAAATAACTTATTGCATTTTTTACCTGATGACTTGGTTACCTATATGCAGGAGATTACGTCTTTAAATAGAGACCGAAACCTGCAAATAATAGAGCAAATCAATGAGTTAAACTCTTTACTCAGGCAAAATGGGGTGAATCCTATTTTTATAAAAGGGGCAGGCTATTTAAAACAAGGCCTCTATGAAGACCCTGCTGAGCGAATGGTAGGCGATATTGATTTTTTGGTATCCAAAAATGAATACGATTTAGCCGCCAAGATATTATCAGATCGTAATTATAAGCCTGTTTCTAATCTCGGTTATGATTTCCCGAATTTCAAGCACCATCCTAGACTCTATAATGAAGATCATATTGCTGCTGTGGAAATCCATAAGGAAATGATTATTGAAAAATATGCTTTAGAATTTAATTATGAGACTATTAAAAATAACATCATCCAAAAGGATGGTTTTTCTGTTTTAGGTTATGACGATCAAAAAGTGTTATGCATTTTTTCAAATCAGATTAATGATTATGGATTTGATTACAAGTCCATCGGTTTAAAAAATGCTTATGATTTTCTTTTACTCAATGAAAAAGAACCGGCTACTGATTTCGCATTACGTTTTAATAAACTAAAAACACCAATCTTATGTTTTTTAGCATCAGTAAATTATATGTTTGGTGACATAATCACCAATATGTATCAAGATCGAAATGTAAAACGACATCTTAAACAATTTAAAAGTCTTTTACATAGTCCGCGTAAAAGGAAAATTTATTCAAAAGTCATAGGGATTAAACTTTTTCTAACAAGCAGATTAAAAGTGATTTCAAAATCCTTTATTGATAAAGAGTATAGGATTTGGCTATTAAAAAGAATTTCAGATAAGCGATGGCAAAGAGAAAAATTCGTTCAGTTAGGGCTCAAAAAACCAATAAAAAGCTAGCTGTTACGTTTTTTTAAATAAAACTCGGCTGGTTAATTAAAAATTTTATAACATTAAAGTAACATTTTATAGGATACTATCCCTAAGTTTAAAATAAAAAAAACCATAAAATGAAACAACTATTAGTCATCATAATACTTTCGGTGACCTCTGCGGGTTGGGGGCAGGTAATTAGTCAATATGTAGAGACTAATTCCGGTACAACTCCAAAAGGAATTGAGATTTGGAACAATACTGGCGGAACTTTAGATTTTTCAACCAATAATCTTGTTATTGAAAAAGGGACCAATGGAGGTACTCCTTCAGCCGATTTTACTCTTTCATCAGGAACACTTGGTGCGGGAAAAGTTATTGTTATTGGTACATCTGATTTACAAACTACTACCGAAAACAATGGTAGTGTATTTCACTCTAAAGGTTTTACATTTAATGGTAATGATGCTTTAGTGGTTAAATATGGAGGTACCATTACTGATATTTTTGGTAACCCAAACTCTGATCCTGGCTCCGCATGGTCTGGAAATGGTGTTAGTTCTGCAAATCAAAATATTGCACTGTTAAATGAAATTACAACAGGTGATACAGATGGTTGGACTGATCCAAGTGAAAGATTTGAAACAGTAAGTTCAGATCCTGTCGGTGGTGGAGGCATTGATGGCTTTGGGATTGCACCCACAGCTCACCTATGGACAGGAACTTCTTCAAGTGCTTGGACCAACGTTTCCAATTGGGCTGGTGGTACTATACCAACGTCTGTTGTTGATATAATTATTCCAGATGGCGCTAATAATAATCCTACGATTTCAACCTCAGATGTGGTCTGTAACAGACTAACTGTAAATTCAAGTAGAATCCTTACAATTGGAGCGTCAGCATCCATAAATATAAGTGCTATAAATAACAATGGCACCATTATCATGCAATCCTCTGCGACCACATCAGCCGCGTTAAAAGCCACAAGTATTTCGGGTTCTGGAACATATAAGTACCAAAAATATGTAGCTGGAAGTTCTACAAATGATTTAATTACAGCACCATTTTCAGGGGAAACTTTTTCAAGTCTAGTGGGCAACAATTCAGGGGTATTAGTACAAAACACTTCACCCACAACGGAGTATTTGTTTGGACCATTTGACAATGATACTGGGGAGTATTTGACTTATGATTCAACGACCAATGCTTTAACAGTACTTTCTGCAGGTCAGGGGTATCGAGCCGGAACGACCAGTGGTGCCACATTGGAGTTTACCGGAACTTTTGAAACCACAAATCAGACTGTAGCAATTAATGAGGGATCAGATGGAACTTATGGCAAGTGGAACTTAGTTGGTAATCCCTTCCCCAGTTATTTGGACTTAGATGGTTTTCTTGATGACAATAATACGGGTGTTTTGGAAATTGTGAATACTGCTGTTTATGCTTATGATGGAGATGATAGCAATGGATCTAATTGGACCATCTATAGTTTAAATGAAACCTCAAATGTAAAAATAGCACCTGGTCAAGCCTTTTTTGTCGCTTCATCGTCTGGTGGGGGTAACTTAAACTTTAATACCAGCCGTCAAACTGTGACGGGTGGCGATGATTTTCTGGCACCTCAAGCTCAAACTATAGATTCATCTTTTAAACTAAAACTTGAGTCGAGTAATTCATTAACCCATACGGATTTCTACTTTAACTCCAATGCTGGCGAAGGTCTAGATATTGGATATGATGTGGGGACTTATGCTAACCTGGCCTCTAGTTTTAGTCTATATTCAAAATTAGCAAGTGGGGAATACTTTGAAACTAATTTTGCAATACAAACCATTTCAAATGATTTGTCAGAGACTGTTGTTATTCCTCTTGGTGTGCACACTAGCGCTGGTGAAAGTCATTCAATTTCCATTGACGATGTATCTCTTTTAGAATCTATAAATGTTTATTTAAAAGATTACGAAACTGGCGCTCTGACATTATTAAACAATGGCGCTTACAGCTTTAGTACAGACAGTAATCTTGAGGGAATATCAAGATTTGAACTGCGCCTTACAAACACCACCCTAGGAATAGAGTCGGATGAACTTATAACTAATTTTAAAGCTGTTTATCAAAATGGCGGAGTTGTTTTAGTGGGTGATTTCAACTTGGATGATAAAGTTGAGATTTACGATATTATGGGACGATTGACCCAATCACACACCATTGGCGGTAACCACTCTATAGAAATCAATAAAGATGAATTGGCTAATGGAGTATACCTAGCCAAGATTAATAGAAAAGGAAACAGTAAAACCATTAAATTTATAATCAACTAACCTAAGACTAATATGAATAAGAACAGTAAAGAGAATATTAGCAGAAAAGAGGCTCTTGAGAAGATGGGTAAATACGCTGCAATGACAGCCATAGGGACCTTTATTATATTGAATCCTAAAAAGGCACAAGCCTCATCGCCACCAGATCCGGGAGACAATCCTTTTGGAGGTTGATTTTATATCTATACACTACCCCAGAATTTTTAATTAACAAAATCAAGCAAAACAATAAACCCAAAACCTACCAAATTACTCCCGCTTGCTGCATAAATAAATCCGCCAGATTATCTTTATTAGGATGCGTCCCAATATAGTTTAAAAAATTACTCTCCTTGACATGCCCCGTGATATTCATAAGAAGCGGGGTTTTAATTTTACCAAAATAATTTCTTTCAAATCA
>JBELHJ010000118.1:0-4176 GCA_042091495.1 Bacteroidota bacterium | reverse complement strand
TCATGTATCCAAATCCCTTTAATGAAAGTATACATATTACCATTAACCAATCTAATACATTTGAAATTTTAGAGGTTTATGATATTAATGGTAAACAATTAATAAACAAAAATGTATCAGACTTAAACCAGCTAACTATAGACACTAACGCTTTACAAAGCGGATTGTATTTTATATCTATAAAATCACGAAAAGGCACAGTGATTGTAAAAAAACTTATAAAACATTAATAGATTTTTTTTGATTATTTGAGTAAATTGGGGCATCAATATCACTATGATGCTTCAGTTTACTTTTTTTATTGCGTTACTCTTTAATATTTGTAATACCTCTATAAAACAATCTACAGATTTTGACCCCAAAATTTATGTCTCTGTGAGCGGAAATGATAACGCCTCGGGAGAAATCAATGCGCCTCTAAAAAGTGTTAGCAAAGCCATTTCACTATTAGAAAACGGCGGTACAATATATTTAAGAGCTGGAAGATATTTTGAAACCCTTTCATTAAAAAACCGTAAAAACAGTGAATTTATAACTATAAAAGCCTATGCTAATGAAGAAGTTATATTTGATGGTACCTCAACTATAAAGTCAGAATGGAAGCTATGGAAAGACGGTATCTATAAAACCAATCCTCAAACGAAAGTTTGGCAACTATTTAATAACTATGAATACGCAGAACCTGCGCGTTGGCCCGATGCGCATTTTGAAGACGGCTCAATATGGAGAATGACTGAAAGTATGAGAAAAGTTGATGGAGGTAGAAGACGTGGAACCTATAATGGAAAAAGTAAATTAGGTATTGTTTATGATACTAACTTTACCAATTCAAATTCCAAATCATTTCATGAAGGGGATTCCAGATATGAGGCTACCAAACAAACTACCTCACTTGCAGCATCAGGAAAGCACTTTAAAGGAGCCTACGCAGTTTTGAATATTGGCAACTGGTTAACTTGGGGAAGAGAAATTTTAACCCATGAAAGTGGATCTGACCATTTTACTTACGATACGCAAGGTATTTCAGAACAAGAATTAAAGAGTTTTGGCGCTTACTATATTTATGGACTCCAAGCCTTAGATCAACCTAATGAATGGTGGTACAATAAAGACTCTAATACTTTATATTACTTTCCTCCAAACGACGTAAACCCCAACAAATTAAAAATACAGATTAAACAAACAGATTTTGCCTTAGACTTGCTAAAATGTCAAAATATAACCTTCGAAGGACTTCATTTTTTTGCTTCAGGTTTCAATATTCAGCAATCTCATCACATTAAATTTAAAGACTGTAAATTTAAGTACCCTTCAACTAACAAATTTGTATTAGGTGAGTTTGAATGGTTTCATGGTATAAATAAATCAAATCAGAAAGTTTCATCAATTCAAGGAGGTAAAGATAACGCTTTTATTAATTGTGAGTTTTGGAGATCTAATGCACCCATTTACCTAATTTCTGAAAATATATTAGTTGATAACTGTGAATTTGAAAGTATTGAATGGGATGTTAATTCTAATGGAGGCTCAGGGAGTTTAATTACTGGAGAAGGCGGTACGATTAGACGTAGTAATTTTAGTTTGTGTGGTAATTCTGAGGGTATCAGACCTGCACGCGAAGCCAATACCATTCAATTAAACCGTTTGTGGGATATGGGTAATTTACAGCATGACGGCGCTGCCATTAACGTAGGTACTCAAAAGCAAAAAGGAACTGTAGTTGAACAAAACTGGGTATATGATTCTAATAGACAAGGGCTTCGTTTTGATTATCATAGTAATAATGTGTTTCAAGAAGACGGCACTATATATGGTGATGCCATATACAGAAATAATGTCTCTTGGAATACACAACCTAATCAAGTTAAAGGGGATCGACATCTCATCTTAAATAATACCATTGTTAATTCAAATACTTTTGGAAACTCTGTAGATGAATTGTTTAATATGTCTATTCAAGGTTTTAAAGCCATGCATGAAATCATGGGAAATGAACATTCAATAACCCGAAACAACTTAGCTAATCTTACTCACAGAAGTTGGGCATTAAAAGGTAAAACACGAAAAAGAGCTGACGGTTATGAATTACCACCTGCGAAAACAATACCAGGAACTCATGATCATAATATTTCTGAACCCATGGCGGCCATAAATTATTTAAAAGCCCCGCTGTTTTGGGATTTTAGACCTAAAGAGAATAGCCCATTAATTGATGCCGGTATAATTACTACATCAAAAGAAGTTCCTAGTAAACACTACACATATCGTGCATTCAAATACAATGGTAAGGCTCCAGATATTGGGGCCTATGAATATAACGACAAACAGTACTGGATTCCAGGAAGAAAATATGAAACTGCCTCTACACCTATTCCACCAAACGGATCGAAAAAAGTAAGTATATACAGTGATCTCATGTTTCTTGAAGCTATTAACACTGAAACGCATCATGTCTATTATGGCACATCAAAAAACGATTTAAAAAAATTAAAAACTCTTAAAAAGAGTAATATTGCCAAACCTAAATTAAAGCCTAATCAAACCTATTATTGGCGAGTAGATGCGGTACATGGTAAAATGATTACTACAGGATCGGTTTGGACTTTTCAAACGGAATAAAGCAATTATCACCTAAATTTTGGGAAGAATATTGGAGTTTCTTTTTTATATTTCTGATAATCTTCTATATGCCCCCACTTTTCATCAGCACGCTCTTCCAAAATAGGAACACCACTTACATAACGTAATAATAAATAGGTAAATACTGGCGATACCAGTGTCAAATATTGCCACCCACTTAATGCTGGAAATGCAACTAAAGCCAATCCTAACCAAACCAGAACTTCACCAAAATAATTGGGATGCCTGGAGTAAGCCCATAGTCCTGACGAAATATAATTTGATCTATTATCCTTTTGACTTTGCTTTTTAAACGCTGCTTTTTGAAGGTCCGCAACCGTTTCTATAACTAATCCTGTTATAAAAACACATAATCCTATAACTTCCAAACTACCAAATGATATACCTGTTTCACTTAGTATGGCAGTCCAAACTCCAAAAGCACAAAATATTACCCACATGCCTTGTAAAGTCCAACTCATAAAAAATTTTGTTACCGAAACTTTTATAAGATCAAACCTACCATCGCCGTGGCGTTTAACTCTAACAAAAAGAAAATAACCCAAACGCAATGTCCATATCAAAACACAGGCAGCTGCAATGCAATCTTCCCATCTAAATCCTTTTAATTCAAATGATTGATATAGAACTATAATGGAACATATCACAAAAGTTAACGTACCTGTAATATCATAAAAATACTCTGTTTTAAATAAAATTGCAGGGATATAAAGTAACCATTGTATACCAAATATTAAAAGTCCTAATAGAAATAATGTTGGGATATCAGCAGCATATGCTAAATTCATTGAAAAAACAAAAGCCAGGATACTGGTTATAATATGAATTTTAGGATTGTCCATAGTTTATGGGATCATTTTATACCAAATAATTAATGCCAAGTAAACTAATAAATAAAAACGATATCTGTTTCTAATTCGGACTTCTTTGGGGTCTGTTATTAATGCATTAGAAAATAATACTTTGAATTCCTTAACAAAAACTGGTTTAATATTAATCTTCCAATCATTGGTATTATATACCATTTTTCTAAATTGACTTCGCAATTGCATAGCTGGAAATCCCCAAATAATAATTATAAGAAAAACAATAGTTTTATAAGACATTTAATAAATGTATTAAACTTTTTAAAGCAAATACACTTCAATTGTAATTAATTGCATTCTTAAAAATGTAACTTTGGATAGATTAATTATTAGTAACATGACCTCCACCTTTAAGTTCTTAAATAGATATTTAATCTTAATTGTTTTAAGTTTTTTTTATTCTAACCCAATCTTTGCTCAAGATAAAGAACCTAAAGTTGCCTTAGTATTAAGTGGAGGTGGCGCTAAAGGTGTTGCTCATATAGCTGTATTAAAAAAATTAGACAGCCTAAATATTGTACCTGATCTTATTGTTGGTACTAGTATGGGAAGTGTTGTTGGTGGATTGTATGCTTCTGGATATTCGGCAGATAGTATTCAAAAAATTACAGAACGTATGGATTGGGACGTATTACTATCTGGTAACATTGATTTAAGAAATGTTAGTGTA
>JBELHJ010000117.1:0-4389 GCA_042091495.1 Bacteroidota bacterium | reverse complement strand
CAAGATTACTATTACAGTAATTATTATTTCAAAGGTCAGCTTGAAAAACCACTTAAACTCAAAAAACTAAAACTGGCTTTGTTATTAGAACCCAGTATCTACATTGGGGAATACCAATTGCTTAACAAATGGTATATCAAACCTTCAGAACCAAATTATTTAGAAAAAAGAGCGCTTCAAACTACGTTAAGATCATATAATGAATATGCTGTAAATGTGGGACTGAAATTAGCATTACCTATTATAAAACCCTTAGATATTTATATTCTTGCTAGTGTTGGACCTATGATTACTAGCATTGAAACAGACCGCCTTAATAACGGTTTTGCATTTTCAGACATCTTGGGTGTTGGATTTAATTACAAAATTAATACGCTCATTTTTGATATTAGAGCTACAGCCCGGCACAATTCTAACGCGAATTTATCATCACCCAATGGTGGCGTAAATAGTCTAGGCTTGGAAACAGGTTTAAAGATTGTTTTAAACTAGCTTACTTTTCAAAACAAGCAGCAATGGTCTTAAAATGTGTAAGTAAGACTTCTTGAGACGCATTAAGTAAGCTTGAATTAAGAAGTGCACTACCAATACCTACACCATAAGCTCCAGCATTGAGATACATTTTAATATTTGAAGCATCTACACCTCCAGTTGGCACCAATTTAAGATGATTCATAGGCGCTTTTAGTTGTTTAATATAATCAGGGCCAAGCGTTTTAGCAGGAAAAACTTTTACAGCAAATGCGCCTAATTCTTGTGCAGTAAATATTTCTGTTGGTGTAAAAGCCCCCGGAAATATGACAGTGTTTTTACTTTTTGCAAAGGTTATAACCTCAGGAATCATAACTGGTGTGACTAAAAAATGGCAACCTTGACCTATGGCCCATTGGGCATCATCTACAGAACAAACAGAGCCTACACCAACATTTAATTCTGGATAAGATTCCAATAAAAATGCTATAATCTCGGCTTTTTCATTAGTATTCATAGTAACCTCAATGGTGGTAAATCCTGTTGCTACAAAGTGAGGCATAAAAACTTTAACCTGAGATAGCGTTAAATGCCTAATTATAGCTATTGCTGGGCGACTGTTGAACAAAGAAGCATTAAATACACTCATGATTTAAAAGTTTTATAAATTAAATACTGTCCTAAAATAAAGGCGCGTTCTTGTTTTTCTTCTGTAACAACCTCAAGAGAACAATCAGGCAATAAGATCTTAATGGCTTTTTCATAACATTGAGATAGTGCTCCCGATGCAAATACATAAATGTGCTGATGACCCTGAGTTTTTAAAGCCAAAATTTCGGCACCAATTAAAAGACCACTTAAGTAAAAGTAATTTGAAAAGCCGTCCAGATTTTCCAATATCTGCTTAACTCTAACAGTAAAAATATTATGTAATAAAGACGCCTGTCCTGCTGTACTTACACCCTCAATAAAAGCATCCCATAAGGGCTCATCATTTTCAGGCAGAGTCACTGCATTTTCTAAAATACTGTGTTTGGTAAGCAATTCAAACAACTCCCCTGTCATGTAGGTTTTAAATTGCGTTAAAACACCTTCCGCACAAAACATATGTTTGGAATGGGTGCCGGGAATAATTACAGTACTACTTGTATTTATAGATAACAAATGATGTAACCCTATAAGTTGCGTTTCCTCACCCCTTAAAATATCATCTTTGGTTGACAAACCAGATATCACATAAAGCGGATGGTTTTTTAATTGACTTTGCTTGATTTGTAATTTAGGATGACTTAGATCTTGAGGTAATTTGGCATAGGGCAAATCAAAAAGCCCTAATTTAGAACTGGCCATCCCAGAAATTATTACAGGTATTGCCTCAGGAAGTGAACTAAACGCTTTTTGTAATTGCATCATCAAATAACTTTTAAGGAATACTGAGACCTCTCGCTGCTCATTTTTAGCTTTCAGATGCAGACTTTTAATACCCTGTAAGTCTTTTGAGCTTTTAATAACTTGCAAAGACGGTAATGCAACCAAGTACATCCGCAAGTTTGTGGTTCCCCAATCTATACTTATAAATCTATCCATGACTTTAGCGTTGAACGCTTTACTAAAATAGCCCTGTGTAAGTTATCAATTCTTACAAATCTTATCTTAAAGTATTAACCAATTCTCTAGCTATCACTAAAAATTCTGTTAAAACAAAAGTGTTCTATTTTCTAAGTTAAAAAAAAGAATACCTTTAACCTAACTAACAATAAGCCCCATGTCAACCTCTTTTTTTAATACCGTTAAAGGTAGTACCGTCTTGTATTTATTTTTTCTAGCTAATAGTATATACCTATTTATGGTATTATACACCATTCCGCAAACCAGTGCTTTTGCCAATGGCATGTCTATTCTTGATCTTAAACCCTTAGGTTACGACCTAAATTATGTCAACCAACTGTTTGGACAATTAGGTGAAGCAGGCCGACTATATTATCATAAAACACAATTGGCTGTAGATTTTATTTATCCGTTACTATTTATAGTGTGCTTCACTGCCTTAGCTATCTACACCACCTGCAGACTTAAAACGCCTTACAAACTTTTTAAATGGTTGTACTGGTTGCCTTTGGTAGCTGGCCTAAGTGATTATGCAGAAAATCTATTTATTCATCACATGTTAAACACTTACCCTAAGATAGACCCCACCACAGTAACCTTGTCCTCTATAGCTTCTGTGATTAAAAGCAGTACCACAACTATTTATTTTATATTAATTATTACAGCAGGTATTATGGTAATTGGACAGAAGTATTTGTGGTCTAAAAAAACAGCTAGCGTGTAATATTTTATTACATTTACAGCCTTGAATGGGTCATTAACTCAGTTGGTTCAGAGTGTTACCTTGACAGGGTAGAAGTCACTGGTTCGAATCCAGTATGACCCACAACAAAGCTCCTTTAAGGAGCTTTGTTGTTTATTATCATAAGCATAACGCTGTGATTACATTATAATCCATTCATTTTTTGTACTTTATGTGTCATTATTAACTTCTAACACTTATATGTATTATGAAACACCTATTGACACTTGCGGTTTTATGCCTTGCATTTGGCTGTGCGCAACCACCTGCTAATCCAGCTTTCGAAACCAATGTAGAACACGCTAAAACTTGGTTTGAAAAATTTTCAGCTGAAGATCTTGATGCCGTATCAGATATGATTGTAGATAACGTAGAATGGGAAAGCTGTTTTTATGGGGCGCCTAAAATGACTTCTAAAGCGGAAGCCATGGTCTACATGAAAGGCTGGAACGATGCTATGGAAAACATATCCTATACTCCAGAAAACTTTTTACCTGGTGTAGATCCAGAAACCAATCAACCAAATGGCAGTGTAAGAACCTATGGTACTTGGCGCGCTACTAGTAGTGCTTCAGGTAAAAGTTTTGCTGCGCGTTTTTACCACTACTTTACCTTTAACGAGGAAGGCAAAATTATAAATGCGGGCGATTTTGGAGATGCAACAGGCATTATGATGGCTGTGGCACCAGACCCAGAACCTGCTGCAGAATAATTTAAACCATTAAAATTAACAAGAAACAGAACCTTTGTGTTCTGTTTCTTAGTTTCATACTATTATGTAACTTTATTATGGCGGTATCACAAAAAACAATTGCATTGCCACCATTCCCAAGAGGCTTTCATCTTATTACCAATCATGTTACACAACACCTACCCCATGTAAGCGGTATTGTTCAAGTATTTATTAAACACACCTCGGCCAGTTTAACCATTAATGAAAATGCAGACCCTTCAGTACGTCATGATTTTGAAACCCATTTTAATAAAATGGTCTCAGAACAAGACACCCATTACACCCATACTCTAGAAGGTCCAGACGACATGACATCACATATTAAAAGTAGTTTGCTGGGTAGCTCTGTATCTTTCCCAATAACCAACGGTAAACCACAATGGGGCACCTGGCAAGGCATTTATTTATGTGAACATCGAAATTATGGTGGCTCAAGACAATTAATTATTACCACAATTGGAGAATAAAAGTCAATAATTGTATTAATTACTTTTATAAAAGACGTAATTAGCTTATATTCAGGTTTTTACTAACTAAATAGCTATATTTTTATGAAACCAACACAACTTTTGGCAGCATTTTTTTGTGGTGCTGCACTCCTGTTTAATTGTGAAAACCCAAAAGCAGGTGCCTTTTTAGGCGCTGGTGATAACCAAGGAAAAGCCTACAGCATTGGTGACGATGCCATGGCCGATATGGTTGTTGAACTAGCCCAAGCTTACAGCAATCAAGACACCGAAACCTTAATGCAACATTACGACTCTACCTTTATTGGAGAAAACGGAGAGGCCACTACAAGACGCTGGTTAGAATCTATGGATTCTATAAGTATGGT
>JBELHJ010000116.1:0-4469 GCA_042091495.1 Bacteroidota bacterium | reverse complement strand
TTTCATTACCTTTAAAATCTGAAACAGATATATCAATATCCTGAGTTGTACCAGAATCTTCACAACTGAAAGTATTTTTGGATAACACTACGGTGGACCAATCTATGTCACAGAAATCTGATGAAGCAGTAACATCAATAATCTCGTCATAGGTAACAGTATACGTCCCATTATTTAAAACAATTTCATCTTGATTTAGAACTAAGTTGGGTGCTGTAGTGTCTTCTAAAATTATTTTAAATGTACATGATGCTTCATTTCCATTATTATCTTTTACAAACCATTTAATAACATTAGTATCATCTGTTAAAGTAATACCTTCCAGTGTTTTTGAATTCACTCTTGGATTACTATTAATCTGATATTCTAAAGCTAAATCAGAAAAAGAGGTACAATTATCTATGTAATCTAATAAATCAAAAGATGAGTCATTGATGAGATAGCTACAATTTGAATTATTAATTTCTAAAACCTGATCTGATATGCATGAATTAATTAGCGGTGAAATAGTATCGTTTGTATTTACAACTATTGAAATTTCACAAGTATCAAAATTACCCATAGCATCTTCTAAACGCCATTCAATAACATCTCCGTTATTTAAAATTTGATTGATTAAAGAATCACTTATTTCAGCTGTACCATTATTAATTTTATAGGTAACTATTAAATTAGACGCAGCTGTACAATTATCATTAAGATTTAATAAATCTAACTCTGTACCTAAAACTTTATAGTTACAACCGCCATTCTCATTGGCATTAAAAGTTAAGTTAGTAGGGCAATCAAACGTTGGCAACTCGGTATCTGTACTGTTTAGATTTAGGGTAAATGAACAAGTCTCTTCATTTTTAGAGGTATCCCTTACAATCCATGTTACTTCATCTTGATGTTTTAACTCTACATTATCTAGTGTGGTTGCAGCTTGTTCTAAACCACCATTAATTTTATAGAACACCAATAGATCATTCGAATTGGTACAATTATCGTCTAGATTGGAAATATCAAATTCTGTTCCCTGCACAAGATAACTACAACCTCCAAAGTTAGCATCTCTTTCGGGTGAGAGATCTGCTAAACAATCAAAACTAGGTACTGTTGAATCTGATGAATTAAGTGTTATTATGAAACTTTCACTGTAAATATTTGCTTCTTCATCTGCTGCATTCCATGTAATTATATCGCCATCAGAAACAACTACGCCGTCTAAAGTTGATGCAATAGTATTCGCACCTGAATTAATGGAATAAAACAAAGTTATATCATTAGGATCTGTACAATTATCTGTTAGGTTTAAAACATCAAACTCATTGCCTTGAATGGTATATGAACAATCATTAACGTTTCTAATTACATTAGGTAAGGGATCAAAACTTGGCAGAATTGTATCATCAGAGGTAACAGAAATTGTAAACACACATGTATTTTGATTCACACCATCATTAACGGTCCATTCAATAACATCGCCATCGAAAAGTTCTACCCCATCAAGTGTATTAGACTGGACAGATGATTGATTGTTTATTCGATATTCATAAGTATAATTGGTACCACAAGACGTTACGCTTTGAACATCAAATTCTGAGCCACTAACTATGTAGGAACAGCCATTATTATTTGAAGTGACTGTTTGGTCTGAAACACAGTCAATATTTAATGTTGATGAATTCAATTTAAATGATTCATTTAATGTACATCCATCATTACTTTGTAATTGTACATTTATAATTTTATCAACAACTCCGTTAGTATAAGATGTAGGATCAGTAATTTGTCCACTTTCATCTGAATACGTTATGGTAAACGCTGAAACATCTTTGTTCTCAAAAGCTTTAGTTAAATCTAAAGGCGAACCGCACAAAGGAATATCACTAGGGTAAATTGCCTCTATACTTTTTAACTTAAACGATCTAACTTGTCTATTGGATGGGTCATCACACACTGCAGGAATAATACTTACCCAAATGGTCTCACTTACATTAGGATTGGTTGATAGATATTGAAAATTAGGTGAGGTATTATCATAATCATCTAAAGCATTTGAACCATTTTCAGCATCAATTTGAGAATTGTGATAGCTAATATTGTATATTGGAATCCCATTATCATAAAGTGCCACATCTGGTCCAAATAATTCTTCAAACGTAAAGATAAAATCCCCTCCTGCACATTTAAAATCAACTACAGGTAACAAATCCTCGTCTGTAATTTCCTCTAAAGGCTCAAAATATTCTATTAAAATCTCATCACTTATTACACATCCGTTAATATCAATTTCATAACCATAAAGCCCTTCTCCTCTATCAGCATCTTGAATAGTATTTGTACTTTCTAAAACTACTCTTGATGAAACATCATTAGGGTCGGTTTGAAACCACCACTGGTGAGGTGTTCCCTCAAAACTTGTTTGCATTGTTAAGATTTCCCCAGGACATAAGGCTGGTGCAATATCATCCTTACCATCATTGTCTTGATCGCCAACTTGAATTACAGAATTACGTTTATCCAAACCAAGATCACCTCCTAAATCAATTTTATTAATAAAAACAGCATTATCCCAATACTCGTCAAAACCATCTGCCACAACCAATTTCAACTTATAGGTTTTAAAAGGCTCTACTGTTGCTTTGGCCTCCATAGGGACAGTTCGCCCCTTTCTGTTAATTGCTGAGGTTCTAGAATCTGTTCCTAATTGAGAATTTTTAGCAGCTCCATACAACTCCCCAAAGTAAGTTTGAAATGGCTCTAAATCAGTTCCGTTTGGGTGGGTAAAACAATTGACATATTGTGCACTTTTTATAGTGGTTGGCCCAACATACAATCCATTGTCAGGAATGTTGGAAGTTGCATCTACTGGCCAATTTGTGGCTGTTTCAGGAATAACTGCCAAGTTATATCTTATAGCTCCAGGTTTATTTATAAATTCTCCTGGATTATTTTGATCTTCAATTTGTTCAGTTAGGAAAAAACCAAAAGAATCTGTGATACTATACAAACATTCAAATTCCCCACCATACTCATTTGAGGCAAGTAGGTAATCAATCTTAATCTCGTTACTAGGTGCTGTAAATACAAACTCAACACTACTAGAATTATAAGTATTACCGCTAGTAATTTCTGTTAAATCATCATCACCTGTCCAAGATTGTGTCCCTCTTGAACCTAAACCAGAAGTTGGCTGCCCTATACCATTCCTTGGAGGATCTTGTTGTGGTCCTTCCACCTCTTTAGAATAACCGGAAGTCAAAACGATGCCTTGTTCGTAAGGGAATGTATCTGATGAATTTTCAAAATAACCTATACTGGCATTTTGAGGCGAATTACTGCCAGATGTTTCTTTAATTTGTGTAATTAAACAATGGTAATCGTCTGGGAAAAGTCCTAGAATTTCTTTTGTAACACCATTTTCTGTTGGGATATTACCCCCATATAATAGAGCCTCTAAATTGGAAAGGTTATTTCTAGTAACTGCAGGATACACATCCACTTTAGGTGTCAAAACTCTAAATTCTATCATTTCCTCATGATAACACCCAAAAGAATCATAAATCCTTAAAAACAATTTATTGTTGAAATAACCGTCATCATCAAAAGTGTAATAATCAAAAGCATATCTCAATTCTGGACTAGTAGTTGTAATGGTTTCCAGAACCACTTGATTATCAATTCTGTGGTCATCTACAAAAATCCATTCGTAATAAACACCATTAGCATTTTTCGGAAAATTAAGGTTCTCTGCCTTAAATAAAACTGTATTATCCTTTTTGACCTCAACAAAATCTGTCAAAGGATCATCAATATCATTCTCAGGAAACCCTGCGGGGTCGTAAACCAAATCGCCATCTATGTCTTGGCAACACGACAAATTGGCTTTCCATCCACTAGCTTGATCAAGACCGGAAATAAATCTTATGGTAATACAGCCACTGTCAGACATTGCCGTAAAGCTTACTCCTGTTAATTCGTTCTTCTCAAAATAATTGTCTGTTCTTGGCTTAGGGAAAATTGTTATAGGATCAGCAGCTTCGCTATCTCCATCATAAAGATACATTTTTGATACGCCAGAATTTCCTAGGAAGAATTCCTCAAAATCTATATTCAATTTTTCTCCAGGACTTTCTGTACACAACGTAATGGTATAATCTTCAAAAATATCATAATTCCCGGGGGTCTGCGCACTTGCTCCTGAATCTAAAAAAACACCTCCACAGGTTTGCACCATTTGACCATCTGTAGAGATGTCCAAAAGAACATCTTGGGACATTGCACTTTTGGCAATTAAAATTAAAACACAAAATAATATTAAACTATAGTTTTTAGATTGGTTAAGACCAAGAGGGGGTGTACTCATAGTTTCTCGCAAACGATTGAGCGTTGTTTTAAAACGCGTATCTATTTTATCTAATTTATTAACTAATCTCACGAATTAATGTCAAACATAAAAAGTGTTAAACAAACGTTTAACAAGG
>JBELHJ010000115.1:2289-4494 GCA_042091495.1 Bacteroidota bacterium | reverse complement strand
TCTTTATAGTCTAACAGCATCTATTATCGAAGGATTAAAACCTGTTTTAGAAGAAGTTAAACCAGATTACGTTTTTGTACATGGCGATACCACGACTACCATGGCAGGAAGCATTGCTTCTTTTTATAGCGGCACCAAGGTTTGTCATGTCGAAGCTGGGTTAAGGACCCATAATAAATGGTCCCCTTTCCCAGAAGAGATCAATAGACAAATAGCTGGACGTGTTTGTGACTATCATTTTGCACCTACAACGTTATCAAAATCTAATTTGCTCCAGGAAAACATAAAAGAAGACACGGTACTTGTAACAGGTAACACAGTTATAGACACGTTATTAGACAGCGTTGAGCGCGTTAAGCAAGAGCCTAGTGATTTAATAAAAGAACTATCACAAACCCTTGGAGATAGAGAAGTGATCTTGGTAACGGGTCACAGAAGAGAAAACCATGGCGATGGATTTATAAGTATCTGCGAAGGCTTAAAAACGATTGCCCTTGACAATAGAAACCGCTTAATTGTTTATCCAGTGCATCTAAACCCGAAGGTACAAGAGCCAGTGAAACGAATTTTAAGTGATGTAGACAATATAATACTCATTGATCCGTTGGCATATCAAGACTTTATATGGATGATGAACCGTGCAAAAATTATCATTACAGATAGTGGCGGCATACAAGAAGAAGCGCCAAGTTTAGGTAAACCCGTACTAGTTCTGCGTGACACTACAGAA
Source organism: Bacteroidota bacterium (assembly GCA_042091495.1). Lineage (GTDB taxonomy): Bacteria > Bacteroidota > Bacteroidia > Flavobacteriales > Flavobacteriaceae > JBELHJ01. The sequence goes on along the minus strand of JBELHJ010000115.1, from coordinate 3,764 downwards.
CGCCCAGAGGCTGTTGATGCAGGGACTGTTATTTTAGTGGGCACTGATAAAGACCTGATTGTAAGCGAGGTGTTAGATTTGTTAAACAACAATATACGCTTTGAAGCTATGAGCAAGTTACATAATCCTTATGGTGATGGTAAAGCTTGTGAGCGAATCGTAGAATTTATTGCCCAACAAGAGGTTAAAACAATATAAACCAAAAGAAAATGAATCAACCAGAAGTAGTTATGATCGGGCTAGGGTATATAGGCTTGCCAACTGCAGCACTTATAGCCTCCAACAAGGTACAGGTTCATGGTGTAGATATTAATCAAAAGGTAGTAGACACCATAAACAGAGGCGAGATTCATATTGTAGAACCCGAGCTAGACACCGCCGTTGCTTTAGCAGTCAAAGGAGGCTATTTAAAAGCAGCTACTGAAGCTGTAGAGTCAAAAAACTACTTAATTGTAGTCCCAACGCCTTTTAAAGGTAAGAACGAGCCAGACATCTCATTTGTAGAAGCAGCTACAAGAGGGATATTACCTCTATTAAAAGCAGGAGATCTTTATATTATAGAATCTACCTCTCCAGTGGGAACTACAGAAAAAATGATGGATCTGATATACAGAGAGCGTCCAGAGCTTAAGAACCAATTATATATCGCTTATTGTCCAGAGCGTGTTTTGCCAGGAAATGTAATGCATGAACTGGTTCATAACGACCGTGTTATAGGAGGTGTTAATGAAGTGTCAACAGAGAAAGCCTTAGCATTTTACAGCAATTATGTAAAGGGCGAATTACACACAACTAATGCCAGAACAGCAGAGATGTGTAAGTTGGTAGAAAACTCGTCTCGAGATGTTCAAATAGCATTTGCGAATGAATTATCACTTATTTGCGATAAAGCAGATATAAATGTGTGGGAACTAATTAAACTCGCAAACAAACATCCAAGGGTGAATATCTTACAACCAGGCTGTGGTGTGGGCGGACATTGCATAGCTGTGGATCCATATTTTATTGTTTCTGATTACCCAAAAGAAGCAAAAATGATAGCTTCTGCAAGAGAAATCAACAATCGCAAAGCTTTTTGGTGTGCCGAGAAGATTCAAAATGCGAAGTTAAAGTTTGAATTAGAAAACGGAAGAAAGCCTATGACAGCCATTATGGGGTTAGCGTTTAAACCAAACATTGATGACCTAAGAGAGTCTCCAGCAAAATATATTGCTCAAAAGGTTTTGCAAAACTCTAACAATGAAACCCATTATATTGTAGAGCCTAATATTGAAGAGCACAAAGTGTTTAAACTTACCCATTATAAAACGGCTATTGCAGAAGCAGACATCATTGCTTTTTTGGTAGCCCATGATGAGTTTAAGAATATTAAAATTCAAGAAGATAAAAGAGTGTTAGACTTTTGTGGAATAAATAGCTACTTATAGATATGAAAAAGTATTTTAATGGGCATGAGTTGTACGGCGACAACTTCA
>JBELHJ010000115.1:0-2189 GCA_042091495.1 Bacteroidota bacterium | reverse complement strand
ACCACACAACCTCAAGGCTGAGTAGAATTTTCCCACAATCAATCTTTTTTGTTTTAGAAAAAAACAGATGATAAAACGCCTTTTTATTGTAGGAACTATCACTGGGCTTGCACATTTATTAAATCTAATCACTCTCAAAGCTTTATCAAAGTTTGCAGATAATCAGACGATTTCTTTAATTGGTGAAATAGACTCATTTTTCTTGCTAATAGTTTCTATCACCACTTTTGGCTTACAAACAACAACAACACGAGATTTAGCCATTAATGAAAACACTTGGAGAGAATCTTTAGAACAAACCCAATCCGCAAGATTAATTGTAGGAATAATATTAATGCTGTTTGGGCTTTTAGGCTTTGCGACAACTAAAAATTATTTGTTCTTTTTTGCTCCTGTTCTTGCTCTTAATGCAGACTTTGCTTTATACGGTAGAGGGAAGCCAGTTTGGGGCGCCATAATTTCATTCATTCGTCTTTTTGTGCCATCAGCAGCGATAATAGCTGGCATTATGTTTTGGGAAGACGTAAGCCTTCCCCTTCTATTTGCTGTAAGTACAATTTTTGGGTTTCTAATTGCAGGGATATTGGTTAGTAGATTTTTAGGAGTCGGTTATTTTGTAAAACCACAACTTAATAACTTGAAGTTATACTTTACTAATGCACCAATTGGTATTGCCAATTTATCCTATTTTTTTGTTGGGCTAGGAATACTAAATGTAGCATCATATTTCTACAGCGCTGAAACGATTTCATCAGCTTATTTGGCTTTAAAACTTTATTTTATCTATACGGGACTTAGAAGAATAATAGTTCAAACATTTTTTAAGGAATTAATTTTTATTCATCAGGCTCTAAAAGCAGATTATTTAACCATGATTTTTGGAGTCTCGTTCGCAAGTCTTTTTGTTTTTTATCCAGAAATTACGTTACCACTTCTTTTTGATGAGGAAGCGTTAAAAATTAAGAATTTATTTGCCTTAATGGGTTTGCTGGCTTTTATATCCTCTATATCTTCTAGTTCTAATGCTCGGATGTTGATTAAAAAGAAAGACATAGCTTACAGCAAGAACTACTTAATTGCTGGGATTAGTACATGTTTAATTGTAGTTATCCTATATTATCTAATAGGTGACAACCCTAACATGATCATAATTTCATGTGTTTTGGGAGAGTTGATTCTTTTAACACTAAATGGGACTGCTTTAAAAGAAAAAAAGTATTATTCAACACGAATTACGCTTATTTTACCCATTTTAGTTCTAGCATTACTTTATTATGCAGCCTTTATTTTTTTGGAGGAGAGTTTTTGGCGGCTTACCTTATCGTTTGTATTATTATTAATTGCTTCACTTAATATATTGCAGACACTTAAAAAACTAAATTCCAAATGATCCAACTAAACTTTAAAGCAGATCGATGTACTTCATAAATCACAGGTTGGACTCGATTATATTTAGCGCCGTCAAGGTCATTTTGTGGCTGACTCTAGTTTTCGGCACTTCTTTTACTAAGTATAAATTGTTTGAAAATCTTTATCTCTATGAGTTTATCTTAATTATTGTTTCATTCATTTCTATTATTGGCTTATCAAAGATTAACTTAACCGGGGGAGTATTAATATTCATTATATATGGACTTTCAAGTATTGCAATTTCAATCATTAAAGGCAACCCCGTAGAGTATGTCTTAAGGCAGGGAATGATTATTGGTTATTTGGCGATTGCTTTTTTATTATATGAACGTATTAAGCACAAATCAAAACAACTTTTAAATTTTATTATTAAATTGTCAAAAGCGGGCTTTATAATTCAAGTTATTTATTTACTTTTTTTGTTATACCTAGGCACAAATATTTTTGAAGGAAGGCATTATTATTCCCCCATGATTATGCTGCTTCTCCCCGTATTTGCTACAGATATCGTTTTGGGCAACAACACCCTTTTTGAAAAAACAACCTGGTTCATAATTATATTATTGGTTTCCTTAACAATTGGTCACTCATCTTCTACTTTATCAATATTAACGGTGTTATTCGTTGTTTTTATTTGGAAGATTAAGCCAAAACAATTTATGTCAGCACTATTGATTATTGCTTTTGGAGTTGGCATGCAGTATTTCTTAAACCCTAACTTTAGTGATATAAATGCAAACTTTAGGATTTGGTACTGGGGAGTTGCATTTAGCAACACG
>JBELHJ010000114.1:2449-4513 GCA_042091495.1 Bacteroidota bacterium | reverse complement strand
TGTATATCAATAAGTTATAAACAGTTATGAGTACAGGTGGGACCACCAACAGAAACCGTAATAGTCTATTTTACAGATTGTTGCGGTTTTTTCTTTGCTTTATTGGCAACAAACCATATAATTTTCACCTCAAAAGCTAAAAGCGAAAACTTTTCTTCCCTTTCTTATTTTCTAAAAGAGGGATGGGTTTCAGGGATTCGTTTTCTTATTTAGAGCTAGATTTGTGATATAGATATACCCTATCACCACAGTATTTCTAATATCCGCACATTAAACCCTTGTTGATAATTCTATAGTGCTGATTAACATACACCAACATATAATATAAAGCCAGGGACATGGGTTTTAGAAAATGGTTTTTCTATTGAAATAAGGGTTTGAGATTTGATATGTAAGCTAATCTCTATATATTACAGATATTTAATTTTTATAATTGTTATGAAACTTAAAGAAACCTTTTTTGTAGCTGTTTTTTTTGGGTTACTTTCTTGTACTAGTTCCAAGTCTTTCGACTTAAACAAGAAAAATATTCTTTGGGTTTACCTCGAAGATACTGCGCCACTTATGGGGGCATATGGAGAAAGATTAATTGAAACTCCAAATATTGATGAACTTGCGAAAAATGGGGTTTTATACACGAATGCTTTTATGCCCTCACCAGTTTGTTCCGCAAGTAGATCAACGATTATTACAGGGGTGATGGCAACAACATTGGGACTTCATAATCATCACAGTTCTAGAACACCAGAATCTGAAATTAAATTACCTAAAGAATTTAAGACTATTCCAGAAATTTTTAAAAAATCAGGTTACTTCACTTTTAATAATGGGAAAGATGATTATAATTTTAGCTATAATCGACATGACCTTTATAGTCAGGAATACATGGTTCATCCATTGTATGGTAAATTAGGTTTGCCCATCGATTTTTCTGAATTGACCGAAAAGCAACCCTTTTTTGGTCAAGTACAATTGTCAGGTGGTAAAGAGATCTTCAAAAAAAATTTTCTTAATAATATTTCATCTCCTGTAGATCGATCCAAGATAAAGTTACCTCCTTATTTACCAAATGATCCAGTTTTAATTGAGGAGTATGCAAGGCATTATGATGCAATACAGATTACAGATAAAAGGGTTGGTGAAATCGTCAAGGGACTTAAAGAGAACAAGGTTTTAAATAACACAATTGTATTCTTTTTCTCGGATCATGGAATGCGAATCACTAGAAATAAACAGTTTTTATACGAGGGGGGCTTGCATGTACCTTTAATTATCGCAGATTTTACAAACCAATATAAGCCTATTTTAGAAGGAACTTCTAATGGTGATTTAGTTAGCGGTTTGGATATAGGTACTACTTCTTTAGCAATTGCCGAAATAGAAATTCCTGATTTTATGGAAGGGAGAAATTTATTTACAAATCCTCCTCGTGAATATGTAATTTCTACAAGGGATCGTTGTGATTTTACAATTGACAGAATCCGTTCTGTTCGATCAAAGAACTTTAAATATATAAAAAACTTTATGACCGACAGATCCTACACCCAGCCTACCTATATGGATGTGAACGGAGTAGAATTTGTTAAAACCATGAGAAAGTTAAAAGAGGAAGGAAAGTTAAATTTAGTTCAAGGACGATTTATGTCTGATTTTAGACCCAGTGAAGAATTATATGATATCGTAAATGATCCTTTTGAACTTAAAAATTTAGCTTTTGAAAAGGAATACGAACTAATACTTAAAGCGCACGCAAAAATACTAGAGGATTGGATTTTAAAAACTGACGATAAGGGTCAATACCCTGAAAATGAGGAAAATTTAAAGTTTATGCTTGAGATTTGGGGAGATCATATAGTAAATCCAGAATATGAAACACTTAAAAATAAATATCCTGGAATTGCAGGATCCAAAAAGCACATATTAAAAGAGCAGTATCAAAAAGTAATAATAACCAATTAGACACTAACCTTTTAAGGTCTTTTATGAAGTTATTACTTAATTGGTAAAGCACAAACTTTTCATTAGGGATCGTTTTTTTTACACCAATGCCTCCAAACCAAATCC
>JBELHJ010000114.1:0-2349 GCA_042091495.1 Bacteroidota bacterium | reverse complement strand
CCAATACTTTTTACAATCCAGCTGTATGGTTCAGCTTTTGTAAGTGCAATTGTTGTTTGGTTAGAAGGAGTAGTATAGGTTTGTGAAGACTGCGTCAGCAAATTGGTCACCACCACCTCATAGGAAACAGCATCTGTAGCTGTGGACCAACTAAAGGAAACATTGCTTTGGATGTCGTTTAGGGAAGTTCCATCCAAACAGGTCTCATCATTAGCTGGGCTAAGTAAAGTAGCAACCCCTGGTTCTACAGGAATTGGGTCTTTAGCACAACTGCTCAGTAGTAAAATAAAACCTCCAATAAGAAATACATTTTTTTTCATGATTATTCTTTGATGACTTGTATTGATTGATCAAGAGTTTGACCATTAATCCTGATGATATAAACTCCTGGTTTAAATGCTGAGGTATTTAATGTATAATTGCGCATACCAAAAGACAAGGAAACTGTCTGGTAGTCGACAAGCTGACCGTTAGAAGAATAGACGCCTATTTCAACTAAATTGTCTTTACCTCCTATAAAGAGCTGTAATTGTTCTTTAAATGGGTTAGGAACATATTTCACTTCATGTGAGTTTAGATACTTGTTTTCAAATAAGCCTTGACATTCTATACCCGTTGAGATAGAAATATTATTGATTCCTTTTTCTAACTGAACAGTATACTTACTGCTAGTTGTCTGAATAGTTTTACCATTTTGGGTAATTTGATAGGTCGTCCCTCCACTTAAATCAAAACTCACTGTTTGATCTAGCTTATTATAAAAACTACTTACAACAAGTGGGTCTGGATCCACAATAGTAATTTCAAAGCATCGTTCAAATTCTAAAGGACTTACACCATCAACAGTAATACATATTTTATAAACTCCACCAGAGAGCCCATCTATACCCCAACTAGTTCCTGTAAATGAATCAGAGAAGTTAGCCCCTTCACTAACCGCTACATTGTAGGTCACTGAGTCGTCTAATACGGATAGGTTAATACTATTCTCGCCTGCACATTTCTCTGTTTTTGAGATTGAGAAGTTATTGGCAGGTAAGAAGTAAATTAAACAACCATCTAGATCAACAAGTTCTCCAAGAGGAGTGTCTGGACAAGTGTCAAAGGGATTCCAAACGCCATCATGGTCTGAATCGTCTGTTATATCTCCTACACCATCCCCATCTTCATCGGATTGATCTGGATTAGAGACAAGCGGACTGTTGTCTAAGATATCAACTATACCATCTCCATCGTTGTCATCCGTTGGAAGTACTGGTTGAGATTGTAATTCTATAGCTGTTGTTTTACCTTCTGGAACTTGAAGATTTGTTTGCGTTACAACTATGGGTACCTCAGGAGCCCCATCCTCTGTATTTGTATATTCTATCTCAACTTCGTAAATATTGTCTTTATTTGCATCTCCTGGATTTTCAAAATCAGGGGGGTCTATAAAGTCCAAATAATCTTCGGTTTGTTCAGCTACAGGATCTCCGTTTTTTTCTTCCCCCTCATCTTTGATTCGGGTTCTGATGGTAAACTTTTCTGCATCAGCTCCTCCTTTTATTTTCTTTCTAACTTTCCATTTTCCTACATTTTTATTGTGAGGATTAAAGTATCTTCTATGATCTACCTTGGCGCCCAATTTTTCGTCGGATACATTAAAGATTGAAATAAAGAAACGAACGGTGTAGGTAGTATTAGGAATGTCTGATACGCGAATGGATTCTGATTTTGACCCTGTCAGTCCAGGACCGTCTGTTCTGTCTGAGGCTTGAGCAGTAATCGTAAAGGGGTGAGCTGTATTTGTTTCGTAATCCAGTTCTTGAGTAGATTTAAGAGTACCATCAACGAGTTCAATAAACCCATCACCTTCTAAATTAATATTTACAATCTGCCCACCCATAGGGTCTTTTGCCTCTACAAAGCCCACGATAGTTCCTACTTCTGCATCTTCACTTACCTCAAGAGTAATAATTGAGATTTCTGGAGGACGTGGAGCATCTTCAATAACGATTTTAACGGAACCCGTAACTTCATTTTCACCATCACTCACAGTAAAACCAAGAAGTGCACCGTTGTAAATTGAATCAAAAGTTAATAGTGCTCCTGAACTGACTGTAATAGAACCATCTGAGGCAACAGAAAGAACGCCAGTAAAGTTGTCACCAGCCTGGGTAAAGGTCAAGACCTCTCCATCAGGATCTGTTGCTTCAATTTTTCCAACGGTGGTTCCATTTTGTGGAAGTTGTACAAATTTAATTTCAGTTGTTATTATTTCGGGTAGTGGGTTGTCCGTATCACAAACATCACCTATACCGTCTGCGTCTTTATCCGCTTGGTCTGGGTTTGCGGTATCTATACAATTGT
>JBELHJ010000113.1:0-4527 GCA_042091495.1 Bacteroidota bacterium | reverse complement strand
TAAGAGGATTAGAAGTAGCAGAACTTAAAGAAGAAGATATGCCTATGGTTTAATCAAACAATGAAAGCCAAAAAAGAGCTATACCAAAAAGCGCCAATAAATAAAATGCTAAGCAGACTAATGAGATTATAAAACCTGCTATTGCAAAGCCGCGAGGTCTTTTGAATAGCGCAATAAATGATAGAATTAATGCTATTGACCAAAGAAGTATACCTCCACCATAAGTTAAAGGGATAAGAGATAATACAAAGCCAATAATCCCTAAAACATTAGAAGGTTTTTCCTGCTGTTTTATAATTATTGTTTGACCTTGATTTTTTGGAGTTTCCATAATGAATCAATTATTGAGGCATAAAACTTTTAAGTAAATGACTATTCAGAGAGATTTAGTTTTGGCGCAGGAGCATTCCAATTTTTTAGATTTTGAACAATTCCCTCATAATAGTTTAATACTAATTCTTCAAAAAGGGAAATAAATTTCTTTTCTGAATCAAAACTTGCTCCAAAACCATCCATTACGGAAACACTGAATCCAATCAATTCTTTTCCTTTTGATTGTTCATATAATTCTTCAATGTCTTTAAAGTTGACTTTTAGATTTGTTCGTGCAAATTTTACATCAGCCTCAACCCAAATTTTATCTCCAATTTTATTATAAATTTCATTTTCTAACTCAGAACATTTTTCAATTTGCTTTCTAAGCCAAGTTATTCTTGCAATGCTACCAATATTCTTTGGCGGAATAATAGAATTTTTTAAACTCACAGTCCTTTTTTCAAAATCAACTATTATTTTAATGTCAGAAACAGCATTTTTTATTGTGACCTTTCCAGTTAAAACAAAATCTTTTGCAACTTTATTGACATCTGATTTTAAACTTTTTTCAGTTCTTACAGAAGTTTTAGCTAATACGCCCAAGTTTCTACTTAATATTAATGCCAAATCAGATTCTTCTTGATGCCAACTGTTTACGGCATTAATTACGTATTCTTCACTTTTAACAATTGGCACATTGGCTCTAATATTTTGAGACAATTCTTTCCATCCTTTCATTTGGATAAACCCAGAGATGCCTGCTTTAGGGCTTTCCATATAATGGAATGCTTCTTTTAATATCTCAACTTGGTCGTCGTCTTGGATGTCATTATCATTATCAAATAATAGAAGATGTCCTAATGTTATAATTCGAGACCACGATAAATGAAATAAATTAAATTTACCAGTGCTAATTTTTATTGGAGATTGCTCAGGGCTACTTACAAATTGATTTGATATAGTTAAAAGTGTATTTATCTTTAATTTTTTTGCTGTCTCGATATATTTTTTGATTTGAGGCTCTTGGATTTCATCTTTGCCGCTTTTAACTTCTATCAATACTGCCTCTGTAATAATATCTTTTTTAGTAACCAAAATCAAACCATCAATTCTCGATTTATCAATTTTTGGAAAACATACTTCAGTATATAAATAAGTACGCCCATTTCTACTTAATTTAATCTCTTTAAAAATGGAATCTCTAAACTCCTTCACCAGCCTTAATGATGATAAGAAAATTGACGTTAGTGCCATTTCATCTCCCGTCTTAATAGTAGGGATTAATCTTGCTGGTCTGAGCTGGATTAAACTATCAGGCTGTTTGACCATTAAGTCAAATTCTGATTTCTTTAATCCTATAATTTTATTGAGTTTCATTTTGGCTATGCTTTGACAATAAATATAACTTCTTCTATATTCTAATACAAATTTTTAAATATTATTGAAACTTAGGTTTCTTTAAAATTAAGACTTCTTTTTATGCAAATGAATATAGAGTCCACTTAGACTCTAAAAGCGTCTAATTCCCCAAAATGCAACATAAAAACGAGGTCATTTAACAGATTAAAATCAAATTATTTTATAAAAAAGTGCCTCGAAAGTAAAACAAAAAATAACTCAAAGGTTACTTATATGTAGTTAAATTATAAAGTATGTTTTTATGAATAAAAAAATAGAAAATAGGACGAAGTTCCTAACAATAAGAATCAAGCCAACAGAGCTTGAAGAGTTAAAAGGTAAGGCGCTTGAAAAGGGTCTTAGATTGTCGGATTTTATAAGAAAAATTATTGAGTTATGAGAGAGTTAAAAAAGGAATTCATTGGAATCGGCGAAGTGAAGGGTAACAAGTTTAGACAACTTTTGAAATCGAGTTGCGCCTATCTATATGAGGTTGATTCAGGGTGTTCAATTTACTATGAAGTATTCAAAAGAAAAGTAAATAGAAAGCTTAACCAAGAGAGTTATCCAAAAGCAAAGCATTTCTCAATATGGGCTTGGACATATATGAGCCATTCAAGAGCAGTTGAAAAGTTTAACCATTTAAATGAACTGAAAAATGCAGCGTAAAAAGTTAGAAAAGCACTGGTTTAAACACGATATCTCCGCATCAAGTGATAATAAAATAGCAGAACTTGAAATGAATCACGGATTTGTTGGATACGCCGTTTATTTCAAACTAATTGAACAGCTTTACCTAAACGATGGTAAGCTTGAATATAACAATGCGAAAATTGCTTGGAGATTAAGAGCGCCAGACGATAAAGAGACACTTCAAATGATATCATCTGTAATTGAGGATTTTGGACTCTTTAAGTTTGACGAAAACAATTTAATATACAGTCCAAGAGCACTAAATGGGCTTGAAGAAATATTATCGAAGTCTAAAAAAGCAAAGGATAGTGCCTTAAAGCGCCACAATAAAAAAGATAATAACAACAACTCCGAGAATGATGACCTTCCATTCTAAACAGATTATAGTTTATGCGTTCGCATATGCATTCGTATGTGCGTTCGCTATGCTATAAGATAAGATGATATAAGAGAAAATAAGATAGTATAAGATACATAAGAGTAGAAGAGAAAAAATAAAAAAAGAGAAGAGTGATTTTTATTCGCTATTTGACAGTTTTAGCCCTACTATCCTGAGTGGCGTAATGATATAATACAGCGTTTATTTTTTCTTTTTGACACTGAAGGGGTTTATTAAAAAGCGCCAACACATAACAGGTTTATAGTCAATTAATTATACATCGTGGCGTATATTTAAAACACTACATAAACCACTGAATATCTGGGCGTAAAGATTAAATGTGTTTAATTATATAGTGGGCTATTCAGTAAATTAATTTAAGCTTTTAAAAACAAACATTTATTCCTTCTGCATTATGGCGAGTCACTACCAGCGTTTTAGTTCTGGTTGGTTCTTTAGAACCTAATTCATAATAATCAATCTGATAGGTGCCTGGGTCAAATATCATATCGAGTTTTACTGATAGATTTTTTGTCTCTTTAGGGGTTTCGAAAAATTGTTCTTTGTATTGGTTTGTCCAGCTAGTAGGCGCATTTGTCATAATATTGACATTAGTGCCAACGCTATAACCCCACCCAAAACACTCAGTTTGCTCAGAAAATGTACTAGACGCGGATATTTTGATTTTCAACCCACCATCAACTTTTAAGTCAGCAAATAACCCCGGCACACAATCACAAGCATAAACATCAAAATTAGTTCTTTCTGTGTGTAGAATATTTAATTTCCAAAACGTATCACCTGTTTCAGGGTAACTTACAGGCAAATGATTTTTTTCAAATTCAGAATTATCAATAAAGGAACTTAAATAGGGCTCAAAATCATCAATTTCTATGTTATCACCCATTTCATTGTATTTATTTGAAAGGTTTTCTGAGATTATACTTGAGTCAAGAAATATAGCTTGACTTAGCAACTTTGAACCTGTAATTTCACTATTAATTACCCCATCTTCTTTTAAGTCAGTAGCCATATTTGAAATAATTTCATTGACTTCGGCATCAGACCTAAACCCTTGAATGATTGAAGATATAGCCAGTAATATTGCGTTTCCATTACCACTTGATGATAAGTTTAAATATTCCGACGTAGTATCTAAATCTTCATCAATATTGAAATTGCTTAATATTTCTGAAAGCGCTTGTTTTTTTGCAGAGCCAAAATCTACGCCTTGAGACATCAAATGCGATACTCTTTGTTTTTCTAATGAAGTTAATATATTAACGTTTGCAGTACTACTTTCTTCAATTTCGTGATATGCTGAAAGCATCAATTGACTTTCAGAATTACCCCCCAAAACTTCATTATAATAATATCCTAATCCATCAAGTTGAATAAGTTTTGATGAAAGTTCGATGTTATTAAATGAATAGTTTCCTTTATTATCTGTAATATTAGTAGTAAAAGTTTTGCCTGTTTGGACCAAATCTTCATTTAGCTCATATAAATCAATTTTTGTGCCACTGAGGTAAGGCCCTTTCTGAAATACGCCATTAATATTTGAGACTTGTACATTAGTTGGGTCTTCACTGTCTAAGTCAGCCGAGTCTTCACTGTCGCAAGAAATAATGAAAAATGAAAGTATGTATAAAGACAGAAGTTTCTTCATCGTATTGTTTTTAGTGGTACTAATTTAGTGAATGGCGGATGAAATTGCAATGGCAGTTGGAAAACACTACTCA
>JBELHJ010000112.1:0-4555 GCA_042091495.1 Bacteroidota bacterium | reverse complement strand
TCTAACGACGGAACCGTAGTCGTGATTTTTTTGGATACTTTTTTCATCTAGGAAAAAAGTATTGAATACATAAATCAAGAATTAGTAAAAAAGATGATTTAATGAACTAAAACAAAATTGAAAACCTTACACAGTAATCAAACTAATACCGTTTAAATCATTAATAGTTATAAATCAAAATATATCATTTATTTTTGCAAAAATACTTTTAGTAAATGCCCCATACACAACAAACCCTTCAAAACATTGCTGATATCCTTAGTTTTGAAAGTGATAAAACACTTTTAAAAGAACGTTTAGAGCGTGAAACCATGGATTGGGACCATTTGGTTCGCCTAGGCAGTAGTCATTTGGTATTACCGGCTATTTACTGCCGTTTAAAAGCCAAACAACTTCTAAACACACTTCCCATGGAATTAGAAAGTTACCTCAAAGAAATCACCGACCTCAACCGTGAACGCAACCAGCAATTATTGGCTGAGGCGCAGCAGATTTCCCAATGGTTTCAAGAGGCTGGTATTGATCATGTTTTTTTAAAAGGTACGGCCATGCTCGCCTCCGGTTATTATGAAGATATTGGAGAACGCATGGTGGGAGATTTAGATATACTCATTGAATCTTCTCGTATTAAGATGGCATTGACCACAGTTAAAAATAATGGCTATGAAAACGTTTACGATCTCAGTTATCAAGAGAAAAACCACCGCCATCTAGATCGTATGGCGAAAGAAGGGCACATAGGCGCTATTGAGTTACACACCAATCTTTTGAGAAAAAATTACCGCTCCCTTATTGATTTAGAAGCCATGTTAAATAGTTGTAATTTGACTAAGAAAATCTCTATTCCCAACCCCTCCTATTTAAAAACCCATAACATTCTTAATTGGCAAATCAATGACTATGGGTTTCAGAAAAAAAAATTAGCATTCCGCTCACTCTATGATTTCTGTGTATTAAATCATCAATTCCCAAAAGAAAATTTCAAAAACTCAAAATACACTGAAAGCTATTTGAGTATTGGTGGGCTATATTTTAAAGAATTAATATCATTTGATAGTTCTCTAATAGGACAAAAACATAAAAACAGCTATATCTCTATATTAAGATACCCGAGGCTTTGGAATACCTATTTTGATAGTATTGATTTCATAAAGGGTATTCAAAATAAAATAACTTATTTCCTCACTGATCCCAAATACAGAACTTATCTGTACCAAACTGTAATACTAAAAAAACCTAATATCAATACCCCGCAAAATTAAAATTCAGCATCTGCTTGGTGTAATTATATACCTCTGGAAATTGTTGCTTGAAGGCTTCTGGTGTTTCTATGAAATTTTCGATCAAAACCGCTAAAAATTCATACTGGTTGGTATAGGCGTAATCCCTAAAATACTCCGATTGCACCAATTGGTCTTTTAGCTCCGTATTTGATTGAAGGAGTTTGGTCAACCCATCAAAACTATCTAAAAATAATACCCCATTAGCGTCTTTTTCTTTAAGGGCATTCAAATGAATGGCATGGGCCAGTTCATGGACGCCCAAATTCAAATTGTCATTATCTATGGCCAGACCTGCTTTAAAATCTTCCCAAGATAAAGCCAGTGTTTTCAATTGGGGATTAAATTCTCCTTTATGATAGGCTTGATTGGCTTTTGAAAAGTAAGCCTTGGGATAGATTACAATGCGTTCTAATAAACCAATGTAAAAATTGCGAAACCCAAACGTCAGCATGGCCGCAGTGGCGGCAATAAGTACTCGCATTTCGGTGGTCACTTCAATACCTTGTCGCCCAGTAAATTGCTTATCTAGCATCAAAGATTTCACCCGATGTCTAAACGTAAGTTGCTGTTTTGGAGCTAACTTATTGTAAAATGGAAACTGCTGTTCTAAAAGTTGTTGTTCCTGCTTATTGAGATGGCGTCTAAAAATCGTGAAATGCACAAAAAAAGGTTTTTTGAATCTGATGACATACAACAGCTCCAACATCCCAAACACATAATTCAGCATTACTCCTAATAACACCACTAAAAATACGCCAATAATGACTTTTGAAGCTGGTGAAAAGGTTCGTAATACCATTATGGTAATCATAGGTTAATACTTGAATTTTGAGCATCCTAAAGATACAAATCCAAGAGTACTATCCTAAAAAATAATCAGGAATTTGAAAAGTATTGCATACCATTACAAACGGCCTACGCCTTGGTAAGTAAAGCCGATCTGTTCTAATAATACTCTATCCAAAACATTACGCCCATCAAACACAAAGGCCGGCTGTTGCATGTTATCATAAATACGTTGCCAATCATAGGTTTTAAAAGCATCCCACTCTGTAAGTACGGCTATCGCATGGGCGCCTTCTAAAGCTTTGTAAGGATCGGTTTCAGTTTGTAAATATTTGGTGTTTTCAGCTTCAGATCTTGTATTTAAGTAATTCAAATCCGATTGCATTTGTGTACCCGATACTTTAGGGTCGTAGACTTTAATTGTCGCTTGCTCATCCATGAGTTGATCCGCCACATAAATGGCTGCCGATTCTCTGGTATCGTTGGTATCTTTTTTAAAGGCCCAGCCTAAAAACGCAATGGTTTTCCCCGATACGGTATTGTATAAGGTTTTTATAATGTTTTTGGCAAAACGGTTGCGTTGGTGGTTATTCATGAGTATCACCTGGTGCCAGTAATCAGCTACTTCTTGTAGCCCTAGGGACTGGGCTATATAAACCAAGTTTAAAATGTCTTTCTGAAAACAAGACCCGCCAAAACCCACAGAAGCTTGTAAAAATTTAGGACCTATACGGCTGTCCATCCCAATAGCCTTAGCCACTTCATTGATATTAGCACCCGTAGCTTCGCAGAGTTCGGATAAGGAATTAATTGAAGAGACTCGCTGTGCTAGAAAGGCATTTGCTGTCAACTTTGACAATTCTGAAGACCACACATTAGTAGTTAAAATATGGTCTTGAGGTACCCATGCTGCATAAATTTCAACTAAAGCCTGTATGGCATGTTGTCCTGCTTCAGTTTTCATATCCCCACCAATAAGCACCCGATCTGGCACTGCTAAATCACGCATAGCTGTGCCTTCGGCCAGAAACTCAGGATTGGACAGAATCTGAAAATTCACCCCATTACCTGTATTGTCTAATATATTTTGAATGGCCTCTGCTGTTTTCACCGGAAGCGTGGATTTCTCCACCACTATTTTATCTGTGGTCGCCACTTTAGCAATTTGTCGGGCACAGAGCTCCACATACTTCAAATCGGCGGCCATCCCCTTACCAGCGCCATAAGTTTTCGTTGGGGTATTTACCGAGATGAAAATCATTTCTGCATCGGCAATAGCGGTATCCACATTAGTAGAAAAAAACAAATTACGTCCTCGTGCTTCAGCAACCACTTCATCAAGTCCGGGTTCGTATATGGGTAATTGTTCTAAATCTTGATGGTTCCAAGCGGCAATACGCTGGGCGTTTAGATCAACCACGGTGACTTTGATATCAGGATTCTTTTGGGCAATCACAGACATGGTAGGACCCCCTACATAACCCGCACCAATGCAACAAATAGATTTTATTTTTGACATGCTTTAACTCTAGTTACCACAAAAATAACCAATAATTTGAAAGCTGCTATTAAAACCATAATTCGATATCAAATTAAGATATAAAATATGGATTTAAAACGTGAAAGAAATTGTATATTTGCCAACCAAAACTGAAACCATGAGCACATTTCAAGACATTGAATCCCACATTAGCAGTTTGGGGTTCACCTATGAACGTAAAGATTTTGAACGCCCTTGGGGTGGCTTTTTAGTCATTGAAGAGGAGCAAGCTCAAAAGTTCTCAGACCAATTTTTTAGTGGTCTTGATGTCAATACCTTAAAAATTAGCGGTAAACTCAGTCCTAAGATTCTTATTGTACAACCTAAAGCCCGTTTATCTTGGCAGTACCACCACCGCCGAGCAGAAATTTGGCGAGTGTATAAAGGCAGTGTAGGTATCATACGCTCAAATGATGACACCCAAGGTGCCATGGAAATCTACAACGAAGGGGATCAAATCACCCTGAAACAAGGCGAACGTCACCGTTTGATTGGTCTAGACCAACAAGGTATCGTTGCTGAAATCTGGCAACACACAGATCCCAATCATCCGTCTGATGAAGATGATATTGTTAGGGTTCAAGATGATTTTGGACGTTAATGTTTAATTCCTTTCCTTTTTCCATCGAAGAAAAAGTAAACAAAAATTCTAGGCCTGCAACTTCATAGCTAAAATACACGCACTTTTGGTTAAAGTTTAAGAACTCGCTGCGCTCAAACACCTCAAACTTCTTAACACCAAAACCACGCTATTTCTTAACGCTATCTCGCTGAGGGCCGCTCTTTACTTCTGTTTTTTATGAAATACGTACTGAATTTAAGCTATAATCAGAAGCCAGAACCGACCTAGTGTGGAGGAGCGACTAGTAAACCATTAAAAAGGGTGCTAGTAAAGGCTGTCTGAGCGATAGCGAGTTCCTTTACGATCGCTTTTTTAAATAGTTTT
>JBELHJ010000111.1:0-4597 GCA_042091495.1 Bacteroidota bacterium | reverse complement strand
TCGACAAATTGGAAGTGTTCGATTAAATGATGGAAAAAACCTTGCCTTGTTTGAGCTATTATTGGCAGACACTGTAAATATACATCGCAACCGTGTAGAACTTAATAATGCTATTTCAACACATATAGACCAGGAAGATTTTCATGGAGTACTTTCCGTATTCGATCAAGAAGGTGATGATTATCGTTTTACTTTTTCTGCAAAAAGCACTGAATTTGATGAAGAAGAAAGTGATTTTATACAGAAGAAAACAGACACCAAACGCTACACTTATGTGTTAGGTAAAAATGAAAGCTGTAAAACACCAGCAGATCGTTTTTATAAATTAAGCGAAAATAAATCTGAAGTAGATATAAATGCTATTCAAAATGCCTTTTCTGTTGAGCAACTATCCAAAGAATTCTTTGATAAATACAAAAAACAGTTTGAAAAGTTTTGGAAATATATCGCCTCCAAAGAAGAATATAAGGGTGTATTTATAAATGGGCAAGGAGAAAGAGAAGTGAAAATTAGAAACTTCACCAAAAAACTTCTTGGGCGTATTGTGTTTCTTCATTTTTTACAAAAGAAAGGCTGGATGGGTTGTCCAGAACAGGAGTTATGGGGAGCTGGTGACAAAAAATTCATGCAAAACCTTTTTAAAGATTTCACTCACAAAGAACAGTTTCATAGTAAATGTTTAGTTGAATTATTTTACAACACACTCAATGCTAAAAGAGATGACCAACTATTTAGTTGTGAAGGGTTGGAGAGTGCATTAAACAACTCAAAAGTACCTTACTTAAATGGTGGTTTGTTTGATTCTGACAAAGTAGAATCTACAAAAATTGATTTTCCAGAAAGTTATTTTCAAGACTTATTTGATTTCTTCGGCCAATATAATTTCACTATTGATGAAAACGACCCTAACGACCACGAAGTAGGGATTGACCCAGAAATGTTAGGGCATATTTTTGAAAACCTACTAGAAGATAACAAAGATAAAGGTGCTTTTTATACACCAAAGGTTATTGTGCAGTACATGTGTCAAGAGAGCCTTATAGAATATCTAGCCACCAAGCTAGAAGCAGAGGCTTCAGGCGAAGTGAAACAAGCCATTGAAGGTTTAATTAGAAACCGATTAGCAGAAGACATCTCCGATTTAGATTTGGTAGAACCAATAGCACAGGCCCTCTTTGATGTAAAAATCTGTGATCCAGCCATTGGATCGGGTGCTTTCCCTATGGGAATTTTAAATGTGATTTATCAAGTCATTGAAGCATTGTATTACTTACAACCAGACTCTGTGGCTAGGGTGTGGAATATTAGCGACACAAAATGGCAACCCCACTTGGTAAAGAAGAACATTATACAACACAGCATTTATGGGGTTGATATTGAAAGCGGCGCTGTAGATATTGCCCGTTTGCGTTTTTGGTTGGTATTAGTAGTTGATGAGGCAGAGCCGCTACCATTACCTAATCTTGATTACAAAATCATGCAGGGTAATAGTTTATTGGAAAGCTTTGAGGGAATTGACCTTAGCCAAATTAGCGATGCAGCTGCTTATGAGGACGTGTATGAAAGTGAACAAATAGAACTATTTAGTGGTGAGGCCAAAAAGAAGGTACGTATGTCTTTGCAATTTGAAGATGTTAAAACCCTGATGGATGATTATTTTAATGCTAATGATCCCGAAACAAAAAAGGATTTACACAAACGTATTGATGAGCAAGTAATCAACCACATTCGTTTTACCCTAGCAGAGCATAAAAGAGACCTTCAAAAGAAAGCTAGAAAACTAGAGAAAAAAGTTAGTCTAGATGAGGCTGCAGCTCGCACTTGGGAACAAAAAGAAAAAATTAGGACCAACAGTAAGGCTGCCAAAGCATTAGTAAAGTTGAATACTGAGTTATCACAATACAACGATAAGGAGTTAAAATTAGCCCAACTTTCCAACTCTAACGAACGTCCTTTCTTTTTATGGCATTTGTTTTTTCAAGAGGTGTTTGATAATGGTGGCTTTGATATTGTCATTGCAAACCCACCTTATGTAGAATTTAAAAACCTAAATAAATCCTTTAAAAAAGAAATAGAACCATTATATGAGACACTTACAGGTAAATATGACTTGTATATAGCGTTCATTCAATTGTATGTGTCAATCCTTAAAGAAAATGGAGTGACTGTATCCATTCACCCAACAAGATTCATGCAACGTGATTATGGAGTTGAAATTAGAAAGTATTTATCTGCAAAAACTGAATTAGTTTCAATTTTGGATTTTGTGGATAAAAAAATATTCGAAAATGCTTTAGCTTATACAGGGATTTTTATTAACACAAAAAAACAGTCTCTAAATAAATCTTTTAATTATCGGAAAGCCAAAACAAATAAAATAATTAAAAGTATTGATGAATTGTCAAACGATAATATCTTTCAGTCTATTGATGTTTCAAACTTTGAATTAAAAGAGACTACATGGGTTTTTCACAATGACAATGTTAATCGAATTTTCAAAAAAATGATTTCAATATCAAAACCATTAATTGAATATTTGAATGGCATATATCAAGGTATAGCTACAGGAAAAGATTCCGTATTTATAGTATCAAAAGATGAGATAGTCAAAAGCAATTTAGAAACCCAATTTTTAAAACCCTTTTTAAAAGGCAAGGATATTGCTCCGTACAAAATTAATTTCAAAGAAAAATTTCTCATATATCCCTATGATTCAAAAGGAAAAGTAATTCCGTCAGAAATATTTAAACTTAAAGCAAAAAATATATACAATTATTTATTATCGAAAAAGTCAGAATTAGCAGGAAGAGGATATTTTGATAAATCAAATAAACTATGGTTTGAATTATGGAATCAAAGAAATCCAGATAGGTTTGAGCAACTTAAGATTATAAC
Organism: Bacteroidota bacterium; assembly: GCA_042091495.1. GTDB lineage: Bacteria > Bacteroidota > Bacteroidia > Flavobacteriales > Flavobacteriaceae > JBELHJ01. Next base: position 1,702 of record JBELHJ010000111.1, on the reverse strand, counting down.
ATTAGATAATGCGAAAAGAAATAGCTTTGCCCTTGACGAGAATTTTTTCTTTGGCTCTACTACTGTCTACAACCTAATAAAAGAAGATGCTGATATAAGCTTTTATTTAGAATTAATTCTAATTTTAAATTCTAAGCTATTAAATTTTTACCATTCAAAAAACACTATACCTCAAGCTGGAGGATACTTAAGATATCAAGCTATTTTTATTAATAATCTACCAATTAAAATGGGACTTTCTCAAAAACTTATTGATGATTTTTTTAAGGATAGAAATTTAATCTGTTCAGCATTTTTTTTAAGAAAGGTAGATGAAGAAGTTTATAAATTATATGGTATTAGCACAGATGAAATCAACTTAATTGAAGAGTTGTAAGCGCATAACAAGATGCTAATGAATAAGCTAAAAAAAATATCTGTTTATGAAGTTTGACAAAGTAAAAATGGAACACATAAATCTTGCATTGCAAGATTTCAATGACCAAGGACTTCCAAAGGGTTTCAAGGCATCTACTTATTTTGATATTGAAATAGATGGTGAATTTTACCCCCCTAAGCCTATTATGGCTTATGCCAATAATCATGCTACTGGCGAGGAGCCCACAAATAACTTTAGTGGTGGTGTAGATACCCCCTGTTTCAAAACCTTTGAGCGATTGGGCATACCTATTATTAAAAAAACTGAAAATATGAGTTCAAATGCAGAGCTATATAAACTAAAAGAAGATTTCCTAAAAGAATGGCCAATAGATAGGTTAAAAACCATGACCATTGAAGAGTATACCAATCTAGAAAAAACTTCATTTTGTTATTCATTAGAATCCAAAACAACAGCTATTGGAAGCATATGGGGTGGATCATCTTACAAGTTTGGTGTTTTTAAGAGAAGAGATACCGAATCTGAAAATCATGATGGTGTTAAAGCTATGTCAGACGGTGTTTACGGATGGTATGGTAAATACGGTTCTACTCGAGATGAGGCGTTTAACAAAGTCAAAGAAACAATAATTGAAATAGCCACGCTTAGTCAAAACAATACATTAGCCCCAATTGAAGATATTGACTTTGGTTTCAGTACTAAATGGAAAGTAGCCTTTTTATATAGTGATTATAATTTGACAAACATCTTTAATATTAAAGCATTAAAAACGTGTGCTAATTATTTAGGCTATGAGGATGAAGACAATAGTTATATTGCCTTAAATAAATATGTTTTGTCTCAAAAAGGTGATGATGATTACTATTATTTTTCAATTAGAATTTGGGCAGTCTTTGGTAACAAAAATTCAAATGCAAATGCTTTTGAAAAATGGTTGAAATCAAAGAATAAAAAAAATAGCGGTAAGGTAAATTCGTATATGAGAGCTCTGGATTTGCTAACCAATCATTTTAAAATAGATATTTATAATGAGGATGACATTGATGTTTTAGAAGATTTGTATTCAGACTTAAACACACATCAAAAAGAAATTAATGGTAAATATTATTTTGAAAAGGCTAAATCGTATGGCAAGGGTGGGTTTTATTCTGCTGCAGTAGGATCATATATAGAGTTTATTAAAGAACAGGATATTGATTTTGAAACCCCTGAAGATGAAGAGCAATTAGTCAATCTTTTAAGTGAAATAGGACACAAAGACGCCATTTCATTTTATAATATTATGGAAAGCATTTTAAATGAGCTTTCTATATCAAAGGGAGA
>JBELHJ010000110.1:0-4705 GCA_042091495.1 Bacteroidota bacterium | reverse complement strand
ATTTAATTTTTAATATTTTAAAATCAAAAATGCTATATCGAAAAAATTTCGTTAAGTATTACAGCTAAACGAAACCCTGCTTTATAAAGTTTATCTTTTACTAATGGAAAATTATTATGGTTATATAAGTACCCCAAATTAATACCTCTCTCAATCTGACTGTAAATTTTTGACGCCTCTTTATGGGATTCATCTGCCCAATCAGAAACATTTCCGATTACTACAGGCTCATTGTGGCGTCCAGTTAGATTTTTAGCAAGCTCTGAATAGGACATTCCATGATCATTAATCATATCAGAATCCCAAAGACGATGAAGATTTGTTTTTTTATTAAAATAACTTAAAAATATGGTATTACCTCCTTTATCTTTGGCAAGGCCAGTATGTAGAGGTTGATGTATATCGGCCACACAATGAACTAAATATTTTAGATAAAACCTTTTTTTCTCATTCGTGCTATTTGGATTCTTTAAACCCACGATACACAAATTTATCGCTTTGACTACATTTTCTTCTTTATGCTCTACTTCGCTATATTTTTTATCTAAAGGATAGTTCACATAATGCCATGTATTATATTTATGATAATCAGGATTCGATCGAACCTCGTCTGCCCATGTACTGATGCTTGCTAGGGAATGCCCTTGGAGTAAATCACTAACTGCTTTTGAAGCTTTTGGAGTAAGGTAATGAGACGCAATTTCACCAATAACTCTATGACCAGTTTTACCCCAATCAGCGGAAGAAAGTAATGGTATGAGTAAAAAAATGAGTAGCCAATTTTTCATAGTATTACTTTTTGAAGTAAATAATTATTTTCCAAAAAAATAAGTTAGGCCTAAATAGAGTAAAGTTTTTATCTAAAATTAATTAAATAAAATAACAAACCCCTATTTGTTAAAAAGGGGTTTGTTTTAAAGTAAATTATATTTATTAATTGAATTTATATCGGACTCCTAATTGCATTTGCCAGGTATTAAATACGCCTGATCCATCTCTGTATGAAGAGTAATCCAAAGAATTTCTTACGGCATTCATACTGTAAGTTGGCTCGTTGTTATCATTCAATCCTTGGAACCTTAGCGGGTTTCTTTGATTCGCGGTTTGGAAAACTCCGTGTCTGCTATTAGCTAAATTTCCAATGTTGATGATATCCAAACTAATCTCAATTTTATTGGTTTGTCCGGCAATGGTGGGCATATCAAAGCTTTGAATTAGTTTTAAGTCAAATCTTCCTACATAAGGCAAAACCGCTCCATATCGTTCTGCAATTTTTCCGCGATTTTTTGATAAATAATCATCTTGATCGATAAATCTGTCAAAAGCAGCAGTTTGCTCAGCGGCAGTAAAACCACCATTGTCAACAAAGTTGAGTTCACTCGCATTATTTGGGATATAAATCAAACGATTTGCCCTGTCGCCAAAATGGCCACTATATGTATAACTATATCTTCCTGCTTCTTGACCTCTGTACAACAATAAAATGGTCGATCCTCCCTTTTGGTAAGTCAAGGTTCCAACAACACGATTGGGTACATCCCACTGTGCAAATCCAATTTCTGGTCTATTCCTGTTATAAGCAACAGTTCCAGGCCAGCTTGAAAAAGCTGTTGATCCTTCAAAACCACCGTTATCTTCCGCTTTGCCTGTTGTATAAGCTACCGAAGCAGTAAAACCGTTATTAAAATCTTTTTCGGCCGATAAAGTCAATGAGTAAGCTTGTGGTAGATCATTTTGAAGATTGGTCAAGTAATAAACATTGCTATAATCGGGATCACTTTCTCTAGCTGTCCAATATCCTCTTTGGTCCGGGCCATTCATGGTGACCTGAGCATCATTAAGAATGATATCGTTAACAACAGGAGATTCAATAAATTTAGTGTAAAGAAAATTAGCCGATCCAAAAATTCCAAAAGGTAGTTTTGCGTCTAAGGTAATGGATGTTCTCCAATTCTTAGGCATTTTGAAATCTTTGTCGGTCAATACCAAATCACCGTACCCTCCTCCAAGTGTCTGTGGGCTTGGTCCATCAGGTCTTCCAAAGTTAGTATCGGGATCAAATTGATAAGTACCACCAGCGAAATTATCCATTACAGCTTGGAAATCTGCAAGATCCATATCGCTTTGATCATAACCAGTAAAATTTCTAAGTACTCCAGATGTACTTGGCTGATTTGAGACCCATACAAATGGAATAAACCCTGTATTTATACCTGTGGAAAATCTCAGTAAATATTTTCCGTCTCCTTTGATATCATAAATACCACCCGCTCTAATTGATAATGCAGGAGCTGGTTCAGGAAATTCTCTAATGTCTGGAGAAAATGATTTGCCATTAAAGGTAAATGTTTTATTCAAAGCTGAAATGGCAGTATTTTCTACTATATCAATAGGAAAACTGGCAAACTCAAGCCTGGCTCCAGCAGTTAATTCAAGTTTATCGTTTACCTTAATGTTGTCTTGAGCGTAAACAGCAAAGTTTCTGTACTCAGTTTCATCCATTGGTGGGTTTAACGTTCCATCTAGGGCATATCCAATCGCAAAAGCATATGGATAAGCACCCGGAACCTTGTCTATAACTACATCCTTGAAGTTTTGTAATGAACTAAATCTGTATAAACCGTTAAAAACAGGATTGAATGCGTTTTTAAAAGATTGTGATTCATATCGCAAACCGAACTTATAGTTATGTTTTCCTTTAAATAGGGTAAAATCGTTAGTTAAGGTAAAAATGTTATTATCCAATTTATTTCCAATGGAATAAAGTTCATTCCCCATGGCGGTATAATAAAGATCTTCTCCATCTACTGGTTCCAATATTTCAAGCATTGGGAAATCTTGTCCACCAGGAATTGTCCTTTCAGGGTCAGTGATGTTGGTATAAGTTACTCTCAGAACATTGGTAGTGTTTTCAATAAAATTCGATCTTAGCTCAGCAGAAAGCGATTCAACATTTCTAGAGTTAATGTATTGGTTATTTTGAAAAGGAACTGCCTCAAGATCACCTCCATGACGTCGTGTGGATCTGTACCTGTAAATCCCTCTAACAGAATTTGACGACTGAGTAATATCTTCTTTCCCCTCAAAATTATTGTATCTGATGAAAAACTTTTGCTTACTATTAATGTTCCAATCCAACCTCAAGTTCAACCTTTCACCAACATTTGCAAAAGGAATATTATCACCATATAAACCAGGTTCATAATCATAAAGATTTTTCATTTGGGTTTGAATGTTTATGAGTTCAGACTCAAGCACTCTTGAGGTAGTTACACCATTTCCAACTCCGTCTGCGGATGGACCATAGCTAAAAGCAGGTAACAAGTAGTTGTACTCCTCATAATTGGCGAAGAAAAATATTTTGTCCTTCAAAATTGGACCACTAAAAGTTACCCCTCTCAATACATTTTTTCCAATTCCAGGATCATTCCCTATCATTTGATCATTTTGAATGTAGGAGTAGGCCTCTGCTTTATAAATATTGGAACCAGATTTTGTTGTAGCATTAACAGCAGCACCCGTAAATCCACTAAGTGCCATATCAACTGGTGAGAGGTCAACTTGAACTTGATCGAATACTTCAATAGATAAAGGATTTTCTCCACCAAACTGAGCTGAACCTAAACCAAAATTATTATTGTATGCAGCCCCATCAACCATATAATTATTGAATCTATTACTGGCCCCCGCGAAAGCACTGTTACCATTTGATTGAGGAACAAGCCTTGTAATATCAGTAATATTTCTCGTAATAGTAGGTATTGATTTTACCTTATCAGACTTTATACTTGTTGAAGCACCTTTGGAATTGGATCTGTTTTCTGAAACAATAACTTCAGATAACATCGTTCCTTGAGATAAGGAAATATTAACTGAAAATGTTTCCCCTAGATCAATGTTTATATTTGCAATGGTTCTTTCTTGGGATTCCATTTCAGAGATAATCAAAGTATAGGGTCCACCGGGGATAACATTTGTAATGTTAAAAAAACCCCCATCAAGAGAAGTTGCGTTAAAAGTTGATCCAGTAGGTTCATGGGTGGCTATTATTGAAGCACCCGCAAGTGGTTCGCCATTTTCATTAGTTATTTTTCCATCAATGTTAGACCCAGTCGTTTGAGCGTATAAACATGAAAACATTAATAAAGAAAATAACGTGTAAATTTTTTTCATTTTTATAGTTTATGATTTATTACAACAAAACTGGTCTAAAATTTTATTATCATTATTCCTAAAACTTAACATTTTGGTTCTTACAACGTTAAGAAATAAGAATATTTGTTAACATCAGGTTAAGGAGAAAAATTGACGTAATTTACTTTTTCAGCGTTACTTAAAAAGTACACGTCTATGTTAGTCAGCACAATAACGACACCCTATTCGTTTTCTAAAGTTACAGTATTACAAAACCAAGTTGTAGTTTAAACTTGACCAAAAACATTTTCGTAAAGTATTAATATGATTTAATTAACATTGGGGGTTTTTCGCATTTTTAATTTTGAAAAACAAAAACAAAGTAGGTGTTTAAGTCAATTAGTGTGAAATTGAAAACCCTTTTGAAACCATTTGATAAATCTGAAAAATGGGTAATCACGCTTCTTTTGATTTTACCTCTTTCTTTTCTTTCCATCCCACTAACATTTTTTCTAATAAAAATCATTAATAAGCTAAAGTATTTTAACGCCGTGTTTTTTTTAATTATTTA
>JBELHJ010000109.1:0-4715 GCA_042091495.1 Bacteroidota bacterium | reverse complement strand
AATTTAAAATTTTATAGGCTAATAAATAGCCTATTCTTACATATTTCTTTTGTAAAAAACACCTCGTAAGAATCATTAACTTTTTTGTAAGAAAAACGGTAGCAGCCCCTAGGTAGAGCCTAGGTAAAGCCTACGTTACTTCCACCTAACTCCCACTTTGATCCCACTTACCCCTATTTTACTGGGGTTTCGAAGAGGTGTTTTTTGCTATTTTTTATAAATTCTCAAATATTATGTCAAATAAACGGTTGCAAAATTCTTTTACAAATAGGTAGTTTTCTTACGTGTTTTTTAGTTTATAGCTAATATATTGTAGGCTTTTGTAGTCATGTAGGTGAAGTTTTAAAACTCAAAGGCATCAAGTGGACTTTTTATGGTTTTGTAATTTAATGTTGAGACATGGGTATAGATCATAGTGGTTTTGGGGCTGCTGTGTCCCAATAGTTCTTGTATATAACGCAAATCGGTGCCGCTTTCCAAAAGATGGGTGGCAAAACTGTGTCTTAAGGTGTGTAGGGTAACTTTTTTGCGAATTGTAGTTTTTGCAACAGCGCGGTATAAGACCCGTCTAGCACTACCAGCGCTATACATACCCCCATCTTGCCCCGTAAATAAATAGGGTTGCGGACGGTAGGCGTCGAGATATTTTTTGATTAATATTTCACTATTTGCTGCCAGTAAGGTGTATCGATCTTTTCGACCTTTGGCTTGTTTAACGTGAATTAGATGTCTTTTAAAATCCAAATCTTTAACGGTAAGAGTCAGTGCTTCACCTATACGTAGCCCCGAGGCATAAAGTAGTGTTAATAATGTTTTGTGTTTTAAATTGGTGGTGTTTTTTAAAATGCTAAGCACTTCTTCTTTTGTTAACACCTCGGGTAATTTACGCTCTTTTCTGGGGCGCTCTATCTGCAGCGCGTCTACAGCAATTCCTAAAAATTCTAAATATTTCTTAATGCCATTTATACACTGGTTTTGGTAGGATATAGAGCGGTTTTTAGCATAAATAAAGTCATAGTTAAATTGTTCTATAAGACGTTTACTAGGAAGGTCTTGTTGGGTTTTTTGCATGTATTGTAAAAAGAACCCTACTACCTCGGCATAAGTGTGAATGGTGTTGGGACTATACCGGTGTTGTTGTAACCAGCGCTTAAATTGTTCAAGTACTGCAATGGGGTTGTCTGTTTTAGGAATGTTTTCATCTGCAGGAAGTTGTTGTTCAAATAACAAAGGCATCAAGGCTTTGCTGTTTACTGAAATGTTTTTAAGGTTGAGCTGGTATTTAATGGTATTGAGGGAACGGGGAGAAAATACGGCAAAATAACATTTAAAGGTATGACTCCATCGCACCCCTTCAATAGACTCAATATAACGGGTAACACTAAAATCATCCTTAAAATACAAGCCAATAAAAGGCTTGTTCTTGTAATAAAACGGACGTAAAAAAACGGTAGCTGTGTGCATAACAAATAAATTTTAAGTTTGACTAACATAATTAAAAACCCTTATTCTAAGCGCTTTTAATTATTTACAACCGTTTATAAACGACTACAAACGTTTACAATCGTTTATAAGTGTTTATTAACCGGTTCTTTTTTGGAAGCCATTTTATCTTTGTCCTGTTGGGTAGAGCACCCAATAGTATGAACTGTTTAACCGTAAAAATTTTAATTATGAACACACTTAGAAACAAAGTACAGTTGATTGGAAACCTTGGCAATGATCCTGAAATCTTAAAATTAGATGCTGGGCGTATGCGTGCTAAATTTGCACTAGCCACAAACAACACTTACCGCAATGCGAAAGGTGAAAAAGTAAAAGACACCCAATGGCATACCATTATTGCCTGGGGAAAACAAGCCGAGATTTTGGAGCAATATGCCACCAAAGGGAAAGAAATAGCCGTAGAGGGTAAACTCTCTAACCGCTCTTATGAAACGCCCGAGGGCGAGAAGCGCTACATTACAGAAATTGTATGTAACGAGATATTACTACTGGGCAGTAAATAGTCTCTATTAAAGTATTAGTTTTTAGAAGCGCAGCACTATTTGGTGTTGCGCTTTGCTTTTATAAGATCCAGACCGGGATTACCAATACTGCCTGTGTGGGTGTGTGGTACATTTTTATTAGGGGTAAAGGTGCCAGCATCAATTTGTGCGCCTATATGTTTGTAGGCATCTCTAAAACTCATACCATTGGCAATTAAATCGTTAAGCGTATCTACACTGTAAATGGCATCATACATGGGGGTATTCATGATATCTGTATTAACATTAATCTCTGGCAGAGCATGAATACTTATTTCTAAACACGATTTTAAACCTTCTAGAGCATTAACAATGGTCTCTTTTAACAATTGCAAATCACGGTGGTAGCCACTTGGTAAATTGCTGGTTAGTAATGTAAGCTCGTTTGGCACATTACTTATTTTGTTACAATGAGCTCTTATGAGCTCAAACACATCGGGATTTTTTTTATGGGGCATAATGCTAGACCCCGTAGTATATTCTTTGGATAAACTTAAAAACCCAAAATTCTGACTCATATATAAACACACGTCCATGGCAAACTTAGACAGGGTGCCAGCTATAGAAGCCAAGGCATAGGCTGTAGTTTTTTCTGATTTGCCACGGCTCATTTGTGCCGCTACAGCATTAACTTTTAGTTGTGCAAAGCCCAAAGCTTGTGTGGTAAACTCCCGGTCCACAGGGAAACAACTACCATAACCAGCAGCACTTCCCAAAGGGTTTTGATCTACCACTTTTAAAGCGGCATCAACCAAATACAAGTCGTCTATTAAACTTTCGGCATAAGCAGAAAACCAAAGTCCAAACGATGAGGGCATAGCCACTTGTAAATGGGTATATCCGGGTAAAGCCACATCTTTATGTTTGGCGGCGGCTTGCATAAGACCGTCAAATAATGCCAAACACAAATTTTTAATGGTTTGCAGTTCGTCTTTTAAGTACAAATGCATTGCTACTAAAACCTGATCGTTTCTAGAGCGGGCGGTATGTATTTTTTTACCAGCATCACCTAGTTGGGCAATAAGCTCGTGTTCTATTTTAGAATGAATATCTTCAAAATTAGCTTCAATAGTAAAACCGGGTGCGCTAACTTCAGGTAGCATGGCCTCTAGTGCGGCTACTAAAGCCTCGCCTTCTTCTGAAGTAATAAGTCCCACCTTAGCCAGCATTTGTGCATGGGCTATAGAGGCCTTTACATCGTAAGGGGCCAATTTAATATCTAATATTCTGTCGTTTCCCACGGTAAATTGTTCAATCTGTTGGTCTACGTTATAACCTTTGTCCCAGAGTTTCATTGCTAGTAAGTTTAAATTAGTACGCGGTTTAATAATTCTATATAAAGTGCTACACCTTCTTCTATCTCGTTTAGGTAAATATATTCGTCTGCAGTATGTGAACGGGTGCTGTCACCAGGCCCTAATTTTAATGAGGGGCAGCTTAACACGGATTGGTCAGACAACGTTGGCGATCCATAAGTAGAACGTCCCATGGCAATGCCGGCTTTAACCAAATCATGGTCTTTAGGAATAGATGATGAGTTTAAATTCAAGCTTCGTGGTTCCAACACATCACAAGGTGCTTCTGCTTGTAAAATGTCTCGTATTTCGGTATTGGTGTATTTATCGTTTACCCTAACATCAATAACTAAATCTACCTCAGCAGGGATGGCATTATGTTGTTTTCCCGCATTAATTTGAGTGACGGTTAGCTTAACATCACCCAAAGCTTCTGAAGATTTTTCAAACGTGTAGTTTTTAAACCACTCCAATGTATTGATCACATTGTAAATGGCGTTATTGGCATTGGGATGTGCGGCATGACCTGGCGTGCCTTTTACTTTGGCATCAAAAACCACCAGTCCCTTTTCGGCAATGGCCAGTTGCATTAAGGTGGGTTCCCCTACAATAGCCACGTCTATATGTGGTATAATTGGTAACATGCTGTTAAGTCCGTTAGCCCCACTGCTTTCTTCTTCGGCAGAGGCTACCATAACCAGATTGTATTTTAAATGAGGCGTGTTATAAAAATAGGTAAAGGTGGCCAGTAATGATACCAAACAACCGCCAGCATCGTTGCTGCCTAAACCGAATAATTTGCCATCTTCAACAATGGCCTTAAAAGGGTCTTTGGTATAACCGTTATTAGGTTTTACCGTGTCATGGTGTGAGTTTAAAAGTAGCGTAGGTTTACTATCATCAAAATGTACATTGGTAGCCCAAACATTATGATTATGTCTTTGGTAGGCTATACCATGGGTTTTAAACCACTGTTCTATATGTAGCGCCGTTTGATCTTCTTCTGATGAAAATGAAGGGGTTTCTATAAGTTGCTTTAGTAAGGCAATGGCCTCTGCAGAAAGTTGTGTTGTTGTCATTGGGTGATGGTTGTAAATTTATAATTGGGATTAAACAACATATCAGGTTGGCCCAGGCAAACTTTAGAAACGTTGTGCTTAACAGCATGAAAACAATTGTTGAGTTTAGGCAACATGCCTTCCGAAACTACGCCTTCTTGCTGAAGCGTTTCAAAATCGTTAGGGGTAATGTGTGTTATAGTAGATTGGTCGTCATTAATATCGCGTAAAACACCTTTTTTTTCGAAACAGTAATATAGGGCGGTTTCAAAATCTTGAGATAAGCCTATGGCCAGCTCGGCCGCAATGGTATCGGCATTGGTGTTTAATAATTG
>JBELHJ010000108.1:0-4767 GCA_042091495.1 Bacteroidota bacterium | reverse complement strand
ATAATTCTAGATGCAATTTTGTATGGATCACCGTTAGAAGCTGGTCTTCTGTCTTCTAACCAACCTTTCCAACCTTTCTCAACGGTAATAATTGGAATTCTAATTGAAGCTCCACGGTCAGAAATACCGAAAGAGAACTGGTCAATAGATTGAGTTTCGTGCTCTCCAGTTAAACGTTGATCATTGAACTCACCATAAACAGCAATATGTTCTTTAACCACTGGTCTGAAAGCTTCACAAATTTTTTCATAAGTTTCTTTAGAACCACAAGTCCTTAAAACTGAATTAGAGAAGTTAGCGTGCATACCAGAACCATTCCAATCTAACTCTTTTCCAAGAGGTTTTGGGTGGTAATCAATATACCAACCGTATTTTTCAGTAAGACGGTCTAATATATATCTGGCTATCCAAATTTCATCACCAGCTTTTTTAGCACCTTTAGCGAACAATTGAAATTCCCACTGTCCTGAAGCTACTTCTTGATTGATGCCTTCAAAGTTTAAGCCAGCATCAATACAAAGGTTAGCGTGTTCTTCTACCAATTCTCTACCGTGAGTGTTTTTCCCACCAACAGAACAGTAGTACATACCTTGAGGTGCAGGATATCCTCCAACAGGAAATCCAAGAGGAAGTTGTGTTTTGGTGTCCATGATGAAATACTCTTGTTCAAATCCAAACCAGAAATCATCATCTTCATCATCAATAGTTGCTCTACCATTTGACTCATGAGGAGTGCCATCTGCATTTAAAACCTCAGTCATTACTAAATAACCATCTCTCCTTGCAGGATCTGGATATATTGCAACAGGTTTTAATAAACAGTCTGAAGAACCACCTTCAGCTTGTCTTGTTGATGAACCGTCGAACGACCAAATTGGACAATCTTCTAATTTTCCACTAAAATCTTCTTCGACTTTAGTCTTGCTTCGCATGTTTTGAGTTGGAAAGTAACCATCTAACCATATGTACTCTAATTTTGATTTTGCCATTACTAATAAATTAAATTATTAAAAACAAATATATGTTTTTTATTAAATTGATATTGATTTGTTTGGGGGTAATTTTTTAGATTTACGATATTTTTATTCATACCCCTATTTTTTTTGGGGTCTGTTGAAAAAAAATTAATTTTGACCATTAGAAATTTATAATTTGTTAATTACCCTATTAGGTAACTTTTAATATCATATAAAAATAATTTATGTCTACGATTCGTTTTAAAGCACTTCATGAATCAATTAACAGAAAACCTGTTCATATTGACGATATTACTAAATACTCTGAGGTTTATGGGGCTAATGTTTTTAATAAAAAAAACATGCGCCAATATTTAGATAGCGAAGTTTATGAAGCTTTAGAGAATGTTGTTTTTAAAAACTCAAAAATAAATCGAGCTCTTGCTTCAAGTATATCAGCTGGTATGAAAGCATGGGCAATTTCTAAAGGAGTAACTCATTACACACACTGGTTTAAGCCCCTTTCTGGATCGACAGCTGAAAAGCATGATACTTTTTTTACACCTTTGGAATCAGGGTTGGCCATTGAGCGTTTTTCAGCAAACGAATTGGTTCAGCAAGAACCAGATGCTTCTAGTTTTCCTACGGGAGGATTAAGAAACACATTTGAAGCTAGAGGTTATACAGCTTGGGATCCTACTTCTCCGGCTTTTATTTATGGAAAAACATTGTGTATTCCAACGGTTTTTGTTGCATACACAGGGGAGGCTCTAGATTTTAAAACCCCATTACTTAGAGCTATTAACGCTTTAGATGATGCTGCAACTGATGTATGTCGTTATTTTGATAAGAATACTAAAAAGGTCTTTTCTTCATTAGGTTGGGAACAAGAATATTTTCTCGTTGATGCCTCTTTAGCAATGACCAGACCTGATATTGTACTTGCTGGAAGAACACTTTTAGGGCATACTTCAGCAAAGGGACAACAACTAAATGATCATTATTTTGGAACAATCCCAAGTAGGGCTCTAGCTTTTATGAAAGACCTGGAAAAAGAGTGTTTGTTGGTCGGGATTCCCGTTAAGACTCGTCATAACGAATTTGCACCTAACCAGTTTGAGATTGCCCCTATGTATGAAGAAGCTAATCTATCAGTAGATCACAATGCTTTACTTATGGATTTGATGGATAAAATCGCAGACCGTCATAATTTTAAGGTTTTGTTACATGAGAAACCCTTTAAAGGTGTTAGTGGTTCAAGTAAACATTTGAATTGGAGTTTAACCTCTGATTCTGGAGTGAATTTATTTTCCCCAGGAAAAACCCCTATGAGTAATTTGCAATTTTTAACTTTTTTTGTGAATACCATAAAAGCGGTTAACGATTATGAAGAGTTACTTAATGCATCTACAGTTTCTGCCAGTAATGACCAGCGTATAGGAGTTGATGAAGCACCATTATCTATCATGTCAATATTTATTGGAGATCAACTTACAAAGGTTTTAAACGAACTGGAAAATGTAACTACGGGTAAATTATCGCCACAAGAAAAAACCGATTTAAAATTAAATGTTGTTGGTAAAATTCCAGAGATTCTTCTTGATAATACGGATAAAAACAGGACTTCACCTTTAGCCTTTACAGGTAGTAAATTTGAATTTAGAAATGTTGGTTCTCAAACAAATTGCGCTAATCCGTTGATAGTTTTAAATACCATTTTAGCAAATCAATTAAAACTTTTTAAAGTTGAAGTTGATAAGCTGATTGATAAAAACGATATGAAGAAAGATGATGCCATATTTAATGTGGTAAGAGAATATATAAAGCAGTCAAAATCTATTCTTTACGAAGGCAACTGTTATTCTGATGAATGGGCAAAAGAATCAAAAAAACGCGGTTTAAGTCATAATAAAAATACACCCGAAGCATTAGGTGTAAGAGTAGGTGCTAGTGCGCTTGAGTTATATGAGCGTATGGGTGTTTTTAGTAAATTAGAGTCTAAAGCAAGACATGATATAGAAATCAATCATTACATTTCAAGAATTCAAATAGAGAGTAGAGTTTTAGGTGATGTTGCAAGAAATCATGTTGTTCCTACTGCGATTAAGTATCAAAATATTCTTATTGATAATGTGAGGGGTATCAAAGAAATTTACGGCTCTAATTTTATGAATTTTGCTCAGGAACAGTTAAAGTTAATTGAATCTATATCAAAATATATAGGAGGTATTAATGCCAATGTAACAAAAATGATTAACCTTAGAAAAGCTGCAAACCTTGAAGCTTCAATTGAGGTTAGAGCAAAAATGTATTGTGATACAGTTAAACCCATGCTTACAGATATAAGATACGATTGTGATAAGTTGGAACTTTTAGTTGATGACGAATTATGGCCTTTGACCAAGTACAGAGAGCTCATGTTTATTAAATAAAAGCATTAATAATATTTTGAATATCTGTTTTATATTACCGAAACTTCGTAAGTATTTTTATTTTTGCAATCCTAAACCTATGGTATGAGTCAAGAAGTTAGTAAACGATATGCCCAACGAGGTGTGTCTGCTTCAAAAGAAGATGTTCATAATGCAATCAAACATATAGACAAAGGTCTTTTTCCCAAAGCTTTTTGTAAAGTAGTTCCTGATTATTTAACAAATGATCCTGAATATTGTTTAGTAATGCATGCGGATGGAGCAGGAACTAAGAGTGCTTTGGCTTATATGTACTGGAAAGAAACAGGAGATTTATCTGTTTGGAAAGGTATAGCCCAAGATGCTTTGATTATGAATATTGATGATTTATTGTGTGTGGGCGCCACATCTAATATCATGCTATCATCTACCATAGGAAGAAATAAAAATTTGATTCCAGGAAGTATAATCTCTGCTATTATTAATGGTACAGAGGAATTAATTCAAGATTTATCAAAATACGGAATAACCATTCATTCTACAGGAGGTGAAACTGCAGATGTTGGTGATTTGGTTAGAACAATAATTGTTGATTCTACAGTAACTGCAAGAGTGAAACGCTCAGAAATAATTGATAATGATAATATCTCAGAGGGAGATGTTATTATTGGGTTAGAGTCGTTTGGTCAAGCTACTTATGAAAACTCCTATAATGGTGGTATGGGGAGTAACGGACTTACTTCTGCTAGACATGACGTTTTTAATAAATATTTAGCTGAAAAATACCCTGAGAGTTTTGATGCAGCAGTCCCAGAAGACTTGGTGTACTCAGGACAGGTAAAATTAACCGATACCGTTGATGGAAGCCCTATTGATGCAGGGCAACTGGTTTTGTCTCCAACAAGAACTTATGCGCCAATCATTAAAAATATATTAAGTAAATACAATAGTGAAGATATCCATGGAATGATTCACTGTTCTGGAGGTGCACAAACAAAAATTTTACATTTCTTGGATGATAAGCACGTTATTAAAGATAATCTATTCGATATTCCACCACTTTTTAAATTAATTCAGGAGCAGTCTCATACTGACTGGAAAGAAATGTTTCAAGTATTTAATTGTGGTCATAGAATGGAGCTTTACGTCAACCCTTCAGTGGCTGAGGATATAATTGCTATTTCAAAATCATTTAATGTAGATGCTAAAATTGTAGGAAGAGTAGAAGCAGCAACTAATAAAAAGCTCACCATAAAAAGTGCTTTTGGAACTTTTGAGTATAAGTAGTTCTTTAGAATTAGAAAATAAATTGTAACATTTAAATTATTGTATTTTAACATACAATTTCAGTAAGATATGCTAGATAAACTACAAATAGTTAAACAACGTTTTGATGAGGT
>JBELHJ010000107.1:0-4887 GCA_042091495.1 Bacteroidota bacterium | reverse complement strand
CAAACAATGGGGTTTTGGCGGGCTTTATATTGGCAATCTATATTCCTTTAGAGCTACAGATCCTTGGTCTTTATTAAATGTTTCCAAATTTAGTCACAGAGATAATTACAAACATCTTTTAACCATGGCCAATCAATGCCAATTGGTAGTTTGTGCCTGGGGAAATTATCCAGTAATAAAAAAATTAGGAATACCCCTAAATGTATTCAATCATTTAGAACAGAAGCTTTATTGTATAGCTCTTTCAAAAGCAAGCAAGCCTAAGCATCCATTATATCTAAAAAAGTCTCTAACTCCAATACCCTTTTCATTGGAACAAGACTAATAATCCTTAACTTTAAGAAAAAATACTGCTATGAAATCATTTTTTTTTATTGCTTTTTCTTTCTTAAGTCTCACTCTAAAAGCCCAAGACCGTATTACGGGTAAAGCGTTTGCTTCACGCTCTGAGGTTATTGCTCAAAATGGGATGGTGGCCAGCAGTCACCCTCTGGCCTCACAAATTGGTATTGATATTTTAAAAGCCGGTGGTAATGCCATAGATGCTGCCATTGCAGCCAACGCTGCCATTGGACTTATGGAACCCACTGGTAATGGTATTGGAGGTGATTTATTTGCCATTGTTTGGAGCGCCAAAAATCAAAAACTGTATGGCTTAAATGCCAGTGGACGCTCACCAAAAAATTTAACGCTAGACTATTTTTTAGAAAATAATTACTCTAAAATACCAGCTTATGGCCCCCTTCCAGTAAGTGTACCGGGTTGTGTCGACGGTTGGTTTGAATTGCATGAGCGTTTTGGCAGTTTAGAAATGCAAAAACTATTAGCTCCTGCCATAAGCTATGCAGAAAATGGCTTCCCCGTTACAGAGTTGGTAGCGTATTACATGCAATTAACATCCAAACGCTTTAGGTCGTACCCTAACTTTACAGAGACCTATTGTATTAATGGTAATGCCCCACAAAAAGGGGATGTATTTAAAAACCCTGATTTAGCTAATACATTAAAAACCATTGCTTTAAAAGGGCGCAAAGGCTTTTACGAAGGTCCTGTAGCTAAAACCATAGCTCAATTTATTAAAGAACAAGGTGGATTTTTAACATACAACGATCTTAAAACCCATACCTCAGAATGGATAACCCCAGTAACTGCCAGTTATAGAGGTTACGATGTTTGGGAGCTCCCTCCCAACGGGCAAGGCATTGCGGCACTTCAAATTTTAAATTTACTAGAAGGGTATGACATTAAGTCAATGGGCTTTGGCTCTGCATCTTACATACATCACTTTGTTGAAGCTAAAAAAATTGCCTTTGCAGACCGGGCCAAATTCTATTCAGATATGGCTTTTAATACCATACCGGTCTCTAAACTCATTTCAAAAGACTATGCTAATTCAAGAAGAAACGAGATACAACCTCAACGTGCCATGCGACAAGTTACGGCAGGTAACCTTGAAGATGGCGACACTATTTATCTAACTACAGCAGATAAAGACGGTAATATGGTCTCACTTATACAAAGCAACTACAGAGGAATGGGCTCTGGTATGGTCCCTCCAGGATTAGGATTTATGCTTCAAGATCGCGGCGAGTTATTTGCTCTGGATAAAAACCACTATAATGTCTATGAACCAGGTAAAAGACCATTTCACACCATTATACCTGCTTTTATTACCAAAGACGGCAAACCCTATGTAAGTTTTGGACTTATGGGTGGTGCCATGCAACCTCAGGGACATGCCCAGATTGTTATTAATCTTATAGATTTTGGAATGAATTTACAAGAAGCTGGAGATGCTCCGAGGATACGCCATGCATCAAACCAACAACCTACAGGAGGTCAAATGACTAACGGTGGAGAACTGGCTTTGGAAACTGGTTTTGATTATGAAGTGATTAGAACCCTTATGAGTTATGGACATAACGTTATTACCAGTCCTGGATCCTTTGGGGGTTATCAAGCCATTTTGAAAGACCATGATAAAGGGGTTTATTTTGGCGCTTCAGAATCACGTAAAGATGGCTGCGCTATGGGGTATTAGTTAAATGTAATTTCATGTTAAAACTCCAAAGTTTTAATCTTTATTTTAACTGTTTTACTATCTTCAAACCTCTAAATTTTAAAGAACTAATTGTTATGATAAAATCTATTTATTATCTCGGACTATATTTATTTATTGCAAATACTTATGGACAGGACAACTTAGGCTACCAAAAACCTCCAAAAGAAATTTTAGATCTTGTTGATGTCTCTAGAGCTCCAAGTGTGCTTTTAGATGATAATAAAGAGACTATGATTTTACTTTATAGGGACAATTTTAAATCTATAGAAGAACTATCTAAAGAAGAATTACGTCTAGGTGGACTAAGAATTGATCCTAAAACTAATATTGGCAGTCGCGTTACTTATTATAACAATGTTAAACTGAAACAACTGGGGAAGAAAAATAATGGTATTATCCAAGTGAAAGGCCTTCCGCAAAATCCTAAACTCACAAATTTCTCTTGGTCTCCTGATCAAACTAAAATAGCACTTACTAATACTACTTCAGAAGGTGTTGAGGTTTGGATTCTTGACCTTAAAACAATAACCGTTTCCAAAATAACAGATGCCAATGTCAATGCCAATGTAGGTGATGTCATCAATTGGTTTGAAGACAGTAAATCATTATTAGTTAAAATGGTTCCTATTGAGAGAGAGCCTCTAATTGATAATAAAATGGCGGTTCCAACAGGACCAACAATTTCTGTAAACAATGGTAAAAAAGCTCAAAATAGAACCTATCAAGATTTGCTTAAAAATAAAAATGATGAGCATAATTTTGAACAATTGGCCACCTCAGATATTTATAAAGTTGCTTTGAATGGCGAAAAATCTAAATGGTTAAGTCAAGCTATATATACCTCAGTTAATTTTTCACCAGACGGCAATTATGTGATGGTTAATAAGGTGCAAAAACCTTTTTCATATTTAGTTCCTTACAGACGTTTCCCTTCTAAAACGGTAATTTACACTAAAGAAGGACAAGCCATCCAAACGGTTCTAGAGGTACCTTTAATTGAAGACTTACCGCAAGGATTTATGGCTGCAAGAACAGGTAAGCGTAATTTTGAATGGCGAAAAGATTTGCCTTCTTCTTTGGTATATACCATGGCACTAGACGGAGGAGATCCTCAAAATAAAGTTGATTTTAGAGACGAAGTATTCCAATTAGACGCGCCTTTTAATTCTGAAGGGAAAAGTTTATTAAAAACCATAAACCGGGCTTATGATATAGAATGGGGTAATGAAAACGTTGCCATTATCCATGATTATTGGTGGAATACTAGAAATACAAAATCCTATATTTTTAATCCGTCAGACAACTCTATGGCTCCAGTGTTAATTTCAGATAGAAATTACCAAGACAATTATAATGATCCTGGAAACTTTGTAACAGAGAGAAATGATTATGGAAGCAATGTGCTTAGTATTAGAAATAATAAAGCCTTTTTAATTGGTGATGGCTATAGCGATAAAGGACAATTTCCTTTTGTTGACCAAATTAACCTTAACACCCAAAACAAAAAAAGAATATATCAATCTAATTATACCGATAAAGTTGAGGACATTAGAAATTTTGACCCAAAAAATAATGAGTTACTGGTGCGAATTGAGTCTCCAACAGCCTATCCAAACTATTACTTTAAGAACACCTCTAAAAGAAAATTATCACAAATTACCTATTTTGAAAATCCATTTAAAAGCATTCAAAATGTTCATAAAGAAGTAATTAAATACAAGCGTGACGATGGTTTAGAACTTTCAGGCACTCTATATTTACCTGTTGGTTATGACCAAAATAAAAAAGAAAAAATGCCCATGATTTTATGGGCCTATCCCACAGAATACAAAGATAAATCTAGTGCAGGTCAAAGTACCAATAATCCCAATGCGTTTACTTATCCATACTACGGCTCAATGGTGTACTGGGTAACCAAGGGCTATGTGGTTTTAGACGATGCCTCATTTCCAATTGTAGGTGAGGGCGATTTAGAACCCAACGATTCATTTAGAACTCAGCTTGTAGCCAATGCAAAAGCTGCAATTGATGCTGTTGATGCCTTGGGTTACATAGACCGAAATCGCGTTGCTGTTGGAGGACATAGTTATGGCGCATTTATGGTAGCCAACTTACTATCTCATTCTAATTTATTTGCAGCTGGTATTGCTAGAAGCGGAGCTTATAATAGGACGCTTACGCCTTTTGGATTTCAAAGTGAACAAAGAAATTATTGGGAATCTCCAGAAGTATATTATACCATGTCACCTTTCATGCATGCTGATAAGATGAACCAACCACTATTGTTAGTTCATGGAGAAGCTGATAATAACTCAGGTACCTACCCTATGCAAAGTGAGAGGTATTTCAATGCACTTAAAGGGCTTGGTGCTACTGTTAGATTAGTCATGCTTCCCAACGAAAGTCATGGCTACCGCTCTAAAGAAAGTATTTTACACTTGTTGTGGGAGCAAGACCGATGGTTGGAAACTCATGTTAAAAACAAAAAATAATTAATTCAAAAAATATTAAATGACACCGAAACAATTGATTTCAAGTTTATTTTTAAGTCTTATTCTAATGGGGTGTTTATCTAAAAAATCTTCTCATGAAGTCAATCAAAGATTAAACGATATTTGGGTGGCTAAACGTATAAATGGAAATTCTATTAACGAGAGTGATTACCGCCCAACTTTAGAAATTAATCTAAAGGAAAATAAAATTTACGGTTCTGACGGGTGCAACAATTACCAAGGAAATATAACAAAAGCCTCAGAGATCACTATTGCTTTTGGCCCATTAGCTTCAACCAGAAAAATGTGTCAAGACATGACTATTGCTAGTGC
>JBELHJ010000106.1:0-5018 GCA_042091495.1 Bacteroidota bacterium | reverse complement strand
TACTAGACATTGATAAATGAAACTTTTGCTCAAAAAGATTCATTTCATATGCAATTGGTGCTTTTATTTGCTCTACAACTTTCAAATTAAACTATAAAAAAGTTAATGATTCACAAAAATAAGAACGACCAATGAAAAACACTTAAGAAAAGAAGGTTAAATATTAAAATTAGTTGAAAGTCATATATTAATAGATAATAAATGTAAATATTACAATTAATTAAATTAAATTTATGGATTGAAAAAAATAATATTTTATGAAAAACTACTTACTTATATTAATCTTATTACTTACATCTCAAATTTACAGTCAGGTTGTTTTAGATGAATCATTCAATGGCAATACCTTTCCACAAGGATGGACCACCTAAAATATTAACTCAAGTGGATCCTCTAGCTCAGTATGGGGATTGGCAACAGGTGGCTATACCCCTGGATTTTCTCCCAATAATAATCAATACTTGTATAGCGCGGCGGGATTCTCAGGAAATTATCCTGTAGTATACAGTTATGATATTAGTGAAAGTGGTGATTACGTTCATCCAGGTCCCGTTAATTCTACGTTAACAAGTACAAGCTTTGATTGTTCTGGAAAAAGCAATTTAAAATTATCTTTTAACCATTGGTTTGTAAGTGAACCATTTCCGTTAGCAGATTTCACAACTACTCCTGCAACTGGTTATGTTGAAGTATCCAATGATAATGGCGTAAATTGGATACAAGTTGCTGTTTTTGGTCCCAATGCACATGAATACGGTTCTGTTGTTGTGGATATTAGTATTGAATTATCTAACGTTGCCAATGCTAAAGTAAGATTTAGATATGAAGGCGAGGCCTCATGGTATTGGACCGTTGACAATGTTAAAGTACAACAACCTACAATTGGTCTACCTGATGCTGTCACCTCTGTTAAAAACGGCATTGGCAACAATACTCCAGTTAGCGTTTACAGACAAGCTTCATCAAATACCCTTAGAAAATTAGTTCAAATTAATTATGATGCACCTACAACTGGATCTGAAATTGAAAGTTATGATTTAGTATTGAGTTTAAATCCTGATGGAAGTGATCCCTTTCTAACTATAACAGATTATAGTGGCACCATAGAGTCTGCTGGAGTTCTTCTGGGCCAACAAGGTGACTTAACAGAAGGCTGGCTTCCCAACACTACTTATTATTGGTATGTCAATTCGAAAAACATAGCTGGTACTACATCGTCTGAAATATTTTCATTTACCACCGAGGCCAATAACGGTAATCCAGCAAGTTTAACAAATTACAATCCTGCTAATAATGCTGTTGATGTTCCAATATCCATCAATACTGATAATAATAAACTGGTAAGCTTTTCTTATGAAAACCCTAACGAAAATATCACTATTCACCAGTTTCTATTGGGAGAAAGTCCACTTAATCTCGATGCGGGAGCTGGGATATATACCTATGGTAATGCAATAAGCTTATCAAATTCTTGGGAAGAAAACAAAACATACTACTATAAAATGATAACCTATTCTGCTTGGGGAGTTACTGAAGGTGAAACTATTATGTTTACAACCGGAACAGAAGAACCACTGACCTATACTGAGAACCCATTTGCCACATTTACTATAGCTCCAAATCCTGCCTCTAACTTTGTGACTATTAATGAAGGCAATAAATTAGACTTGATTACCATATACAATAAAGTTGGTCAAGAAGTAAAACAAGTGCGGAAAAGCGAGTTATTTAATAACACATTAGACATCTCCAATCTTTCAAAAGGTTTATATCTTTTTAAATTAGATTTTAGAAATCAATCCAAATCATATAAACTTTTAAAAGAGTAAGATTAAAAAAGTAACCTAATTAGGTTGCTTTTTTTTTATATTTATTTTTATTTTTAAAAATATGATTACCATCAGAAGAATAGCGATTTTCGTATCAATATGTCTATGCTCCAATTGTGATAGTGTAGATGATCATATAGACACGTCTGATTTAAATGAAAAAGTTGAAATTTTTAAACAATTTCAAATAGATAAGAATCCTGTATTTATTGTTGAAGGCAGTTCTGATTCCTGTTATGCAGTTGATAAAAGTGGACACTTAATAGATTATTGGAACTTTGAATACAAAACAGGTAATGACGTTCAATTAGACAAGGATGGCAACTTACTTGGTATTTTCAAACCAAATGAAACACCAGAGATAAGTTTTGGAGGCTTCGGGGGCATCATACAACATTTTGATGCCAGTTCACCATTAATTTGGGAATACCAACTTAACAATAGTGAAGAAATATTGCACCATGATGTAGAGCTTTTACCAAATGGTAATATTCTGGCACTGGTTTGGGAGAGAATAAATATTAATGAAGCTGTATCTATGGGTGTTGATACAGATGTAGATATTTATACTGAGAAAATCATAGAAATTAATCCTAACAATAACAAAATTGTATGGGAATGGAAAAGTATTAATCACATCATTCAAAACAACGATACCACTAAACCAAATTTTGGAAATCCTATTTCAGATCCTTCAAGAATAGACATTAACTTCGTAGATTCCAACTCTAAAGATGGTGATATCATGCATGCCAATGGCTTAGATTATTGTGAAGAAAGAGATATTATATTCCTAAGTGTTAATTTTTATAATGAAATATGGGTTATAGACCACAGCACTAGTATTGATGAGTCTCATTCTAGTTTTGGTGGAGATTACAGAAATGGAGGTGATTTAATATACAGATTTGGTAATCCAAGTGCTTATGGTGAATCAGGTAGGCAATTATTTGACAGAGTGCATTTCCCCAACCTCATTGAAGATAATATTCCAGGAAAAGGTAATGTTTTAACATACAGTAATGGCATCTCAAACAAACAATCTTCAGTATTAGAAATCCAATTACCTCTGAAACTTGAATTAAGACCCGGTAGAGTTAAAGAACCCCGTGTAGTTTGGGAATACACCAACGATTCTATTTTTTCAAAAATTTTATGTGGAGCTGTAAGATTAAAAAACGGTAATACCTTAATTACAGAGGCCGACTATGGGTTATGGGAAATTACACCAAACAAAGAAGTTGTATGGAAATATAAAGCTTACAGTGACGAAAATATTCTTCAGAAAAAAAACATTTGGCGCGCATATAAATATTAAAATTCTCCGTTTACCAGTGCAATATCTCTAAATTTCATAATTATAACTTAAAGTCTGTAAATCAAATAATTAATTTTTTTTATATTAGATAAACTTTAAAAAATATTTTTATGAAAAAAATTACACTTTTACTTGCCCTTCTAACATTTAGTTTAGGGGCTAATGCTCAAGTTATCTTCTCTGAAGATTTTGAAGGAGAACCTATTATTCCTACTGGTTGGACCACTGAAAATGAATCGCTTTTAGGAGATGCTACTCACGTATGGACTATTGACAACACTGGTGAGGCATACTATTTTGGAGTAGGAAATACTTATATGTATGATGAAGGTTTAGCTGGGAATTATGCTATTTTTAACAGTGATGCCTATGGAGGTGGACAAGCTACAGCTTCATTGACTTCACCTGCATTTGATTGTTCTGCTGGAGGCGCTATTAAGTTAAGTTTTAACGCTTGGTTTACATCAGGTTATGGCGCAACAGCAAAAGTTGAAGCTTCAGCAGACGGTGGTTCAACATGGACTGTGGTTGAAGAATATGCAGCCTCAAACGATTATGGAGCTAAACTTTTCGATATCACTTCCATAGTAGGAACATCTGCTACAGCACACGTAAAATTTACTTATGCTGGTGATTATGCATATTATTATGCTGTTGACAATATTACAGTTCAAATACCTACTGTTTCTGCCCCTGACGCAGTTACTAACCTAATGCCTGCAGATGGTGCTGTTGACGTTCCAATTATTCTAAATTCAAGTGGAACTTCAAAAATGATTGACGTAACTTTTGCTGCTGCTACAACAGGTGATCCTGCTGACAGATATGACTGGTATGGTGGTACAGATCCTGATGATCTTACTCTTTCTTTAACAGATTATGATGGGACAGCAGCAGAAGATACAGGTGTAGTTTGGGGATCAACTACAGCAGCAGGGTGGCAACCAAGTACTACATACTATTGGAAAGTACACGCTGTAAATATAGCTGGGGAGACACCTACTCCTGTTGTAAGTTTTACCACTGCAGCAACAGATCCACTGAGTAACAACAAAAACGCATTTGAGAACATAAGCCTTTATCCTAATCCAACAACTGGAATAATGACATTGTCTGGAGTTGATATGAATTCTTTATCTGATATTGAAATTACTAACCAATTAGGACAACAAGTTATGAATATCACACCATCTAAGTTAGATGCGAATACGTTAAATATTAGAAACCTTAATAAGGGTATTTACTTTGTTCAGGTAACTAACAACATGGATAAGTCTAAAACATTTAAAGTGATTAAAAAATAATCTTTAGATGTTTAAAATTTAAAAAGCAACCTCAAAAAGGTTGCTTTTTTTTATGTCTTATTAGCCAGCTGGCCGCAAGCGGCATCAATATCTTTACCTCGAGAGCGTCTTATAGTTACCGTAATATTGTTACGTTCTAAAATAGATTGATACATGTTTAGAGTACTAACCTCAGCTTGTTGAAACATCGCATCATCTATGGGATTATACTCAATGAGATTTACTTTACTGGGCGCAAACTTACAAAACTGCACCAGCGCTTCGGCATCTACTTTGGTGTCATTAACACCTTTCCAGACCACATACTCATAGGTAATTCTGTTTTTTGTTTTGGCATACCAATATTCTAGAGCTTCTCTAAGATCTTTAAGTGGAAATATTTTATTAAATGGCATAATGGTGTCACGTACCTCATCCCTAGCGGAATGCAACGAAACTGCCAATTTAAATTTTACCGCATCATCAGCCATTTTTTTAATCATTTTTGGCACCCCAGAAGTAGAAACCACAATCCGTTTTGGTGACATTCCCAACCCCTCTTTAGAGGTGATTTTATCAATAGCTTTT
>JBELHJ010000105.1:2624-5027 GCA_042091495.1 Bacteroidota bacterium | reverse complement strand
ATTAAAGCCAACACTGTAAACGCTTCGAACAAAGCAGCAAGTGCACATAACATGTGGTATCCTATCCCTCAAATTGCTTTAGATGCCAATAAAAATTTAGAACAAAATCCAGGATATTAACTATTATTTTAACTGCATTATCAAGAAGCCTCATTTTATGGGGCTTTTTTAATTTGTAATATTTGTGTTAAAAAATGCAATATAATTACATAAAGCATTGAATTAAGTTTATGATATTTAAACTATTAACTAACAATATATATTATGAAAAAAATTACATTAATTATTTTAGCATTAACATTTAATGTGTCTTTTGCTCAAACCATTTTGTCAGAAGACTTTAATAGCTATGACACTGGTGCATTAAATATTGGAAATGGTGATGACGCAATATTTGAATCTAAAGCTAATAGAGCTTCCAATCCAGATTGTAGCTCTGGTCCTATTCCAGAAAGAGACGATTTACAAATCCTTGATAATGGGGGTGACAAGTATGTTGCTTTTTATGACAATGGTATTAATTGTAAAGGTAATGGTGATCACGTAGCATTTGCGGCCTTTATGAATAAAAAATTACCTGCTTTAACCATAGATACGTTTTATACGGTTACGTTTGAAGCCTGGTTTGTTTCTAATGCCACACCAACACACAAAGCCATAAATCTTCAAATTAGAACCAACCCGGCTGGATATGCAACTAGACAGCCTTATTTTAAATACGCTAGTGATGGTACTTCTGCATCTTCCACAGATGGTGATAATGGCGTATTATATTTTGGATCTAACGAAGGCTATGATTTTTTAGATACTGTTGGAGTTAAGAAAACTTACGTTGGAGTTTTCAAACCTGAAGGAGATTATGATCCTACAACAAATGATTATTATTTCATGATGGTTAAAGGATCTGGAATATTTCCTGGAGATGATGTGAGTTTAAGTGGCAGCCCTGCAGATGAATCTTCATATTATGCCATTGATAACCTTACAATAGAAGAAGGCAATTTATTATTATCAACTGTAGAATTAAAAAAATTAGGCTTTTCTTTATTCCCTAATCCAACTACAGGGCTAATTAATTTTAAAGCTAATGAAGCCGTTAGTCAAATTGAAATCTTTAATACTTTAGGTCAAGAGGTTTTTAACAAAGCGCTTAATATTACTAATGGTCAACTGGATGTTTCTCATTTAAACAACGGTATTTATTCTATAAAAGCCACTCTAAATGGACAATCTGGAACCATGAAGTTTATTAAGAAATAATTTGTTTATAAATAACAATTTAAAAAGCTGCACTAATTGCAGCTTTTTTTATGAATTAAAAAATCAAACTTCATATTTTTTGTATCTTCATAAGTCGAAACTTCTAATAAAATTAACTATGAAACTTACAAAAAAGCTGTTTTTTTTTGGTTTACTTTTTATTTTTCAAAGTAACCTGAACGCACAAGAAAAGGTTACCAAAAGTCCTGTTGAAGAGGCCTTAAGTGACTTCTCTTTTAGAAGCGTTGGCCCTGCGTTTATGTCTGGTCGAATTGCAGACATAGCCATTGATCAAAGCAATGAAAATGTGTGGTATGTGGCTGTAGGCTCTGGAGGGCTATGGAAAACATCCAACTCTGGGACAACTTGGACACCACTTACAGACAAGGAATCTTTTTACTCCACAGGATGTGTAACCATAGATCCGCACAATAATGATAAAATATGGCTAGGTACTGGAGAAAATGTTGGTGGGCGCCATGTAGGTATTGGTCATGGACTCTTTGTAAGTAATGATGGAGGAAAAACCTGGGAAAATTCTGGCTTAAAACAATCAGAGCACATCTCAAAAATTATTGTTCATCCTAACAACCCTAATACCGTTTGGGTGGCTGTTCAAGGCCCCTTATGGAGCCCAGGTGGAGAACGTGGATTATATAAAACTACAGATGGAGGTAAAACTTGGAAAAACACACTTGCTATCAATGAGTGGACTGGTGTAACAGATCTGGTTATAGATCCATCAAACCCCGATGTCCTTTATGCTGCTTCTTGGCAACGCCACAGAAATGTGGCGGCTTATATGGGTGGTGGTCCAGGAACTTCTTTACACAAAAGTACTGACGGAGGTGAAAATTGGACTAAGATTGATAACGGACTTCCAAAATCTAACATGGGTAAAATTGGTTTAGCCATCTCACCTATGAAATCCAATGTACTATATGCAGCCATTGAACTAGATCGAAGAAAAGGTGCAGTTTATAAATCTACAAATAGCGGAGCTAGCTGGGTTAAGATGTCTGACACAGTCTCGGGTGCAACTGGACCACACTATTACCAAGAGTTGGTGGCCTCACCACACCAATTTGATAAGATATTTTTAATGAATGTGAGAGCTTTAGTTTCTGAAGATGGCGGTAAAAC
>JBELHJ010000105.1:0-2524 GCA_042091495.1 Bacteroidota bacterium | reverse complement strand
AACACCCAAGGTGGCCCCTCTAGAACACTAAAATCTAATGGTATTTCAAATTCAGATTGGTATGTTTTATTGGGTGGTGATGGGCACCAGCCTGCTACTGAACCGGGAAATCCAGACATCGTTTATGCCCAATGGCAACAAGGTAACTTATACCGTATAGATAAAACTACAGGAGAGTCTACCTATATAAAACCTCAAAATCGTTTGGGTGAAGCCTACGAACGCTACAATTGGGATTCCCCAATTTTAGTGAGTCAGCACGACCCTAAGCGTCTTTATTTTGGAACACAACGTGTGTGGCGTTCAGAAAACAGAGGAGATAGTTGGAATCCCGTCTCGTCTGATCTTACTAAAAACGAAGAACGTTTAAGCCTACCTATTATGGGCAAACAGCAAAGTTTTGATAATGCCTGGGATGTGTATGCCATGTCTACCTACAATACCATAACTTCTTTGGCCGAGTCTAAACAAAACGAGAATGTCCTTTACGCTGGTACAGATGACGGTATATTACAAATGACCAAAGATGGGGGTAAGAACTGGACCAAAATGACAGTAAACCAATTGCCAGGTATTCCGGAATCTGCCTTTGTTAACGATATTAAAGCCGATTTATTTAATGAAAATGTGGCTTATATAGCCCTAGACAACCACAAATTTGGAGACTATAAGCCTTACCTTCTAAAAACCACTAACGGAGGTAAAAAATGGACTTCAATAACTAATGGTATTCCAGATAATACACTTGTATGGCGTTTGGTTCAAGACCATGTAAATCCTAACTTATTATTCTTAGCTACTGAGTATGGCGTGTATATAAGCTTTAACCAAGGTGATAAATGGCATAAGTTCTCAAACGGCTTGCCAACCATTTCTGTTAGAGATTTAGCCATCCAAAAACGTGAAAACGATTTGGTTTTAGCCACATTTGGACGTAGCTTTTATGTATTAGATGATTATAGTGCCTTAAGAGACATTTCAGAAAGCAGTTTAGAGCAAGAGGGTATCTTGTTTCAACCCAGAACTGCTTTACAATACCAACCTTTAATTGGTGGCACTTCCAGTCAAGGTGCCTCGTTTTTTACATCCAAAAATCCAGAATATGGAGCGCTTATTCGTTATTACGTTAAAGAAGATCACAAAAGCACCAAAAGTAAACGCATAGAAAAAGAAAAAGCACTTAAAGCAACTAATATTCCTTTTCCGGGTTGGGAGGCTCTTGACAACGAAATGGTTGAAGCTGGTAATGAAGCTATCATTGTAATAAGAGACATGGATGGTAACGTAATAGACCAACTTGTAAAGCCATTAAAAAAAGGCATGAATCATGTTAATTGGGATTTAAAACAGCCTTTTGGAACCACGGTTAATGCCAATTCTAAAAATAAAAACATTAGAACCTGGCGTTTTAATGTAAAAGGTGGTACTTATACTGCACAATTGTACAAACGTGTTGTAGGTGAAACTACTCCATTATCAGATCCTGTGGCCTTTGAAGTGAAGCGCATTAGAACCAATGTACTCACTAATCCATTAGCCAATGAAACAGAAGCCTACACACAAAAACTTATGGCGTTAAGTAAAGCATTAAGTAAAACGGAACACGCTTTTAATAAAGCTTCTAAACAATTAGAAAAATTTGAAAAAACACTAAAATTCACCACTTCAAATCAAGATGATTTAACTAAAGAAGTCTATGCGTTACGCTCTGAAATGCATGCCTTAAAACTTCAACTTAACGGTAGTGCTGCTAAAGCCGAAGTGGGTGAAAAAGAACAACTCGCTATTGGTTATAGAATTTACTTTGCAGCTAGCGGACTAATGGGTAATTCTTATGGCCCCACAAAATTGCACATGGAGAGCTATGATATGGCTAAAGCTATGTTTGAAGAGTTACAACCCAAACTGGATCAGTTTTCCAAAGTTAAAGTCCCTGCTTTAGCTAAAAAATTAGAAGCTAATGGAGCTCCTGCTGTATTAAATTAACTCTTGTATTATAATAAATTAAAAAAGCACCCACAACTAATATTGTAGGTGCTTTTTTAGTTGTTAATAAATAGCATTTAAAATTTATTAATTTCTTAATAAGTGTGTAATCGTTATTTGTTTTAAAAAAACAAATTTTGCAATTATTATATCTAATCCTAGACACTATGAGAATACTTTTAATAATCTCAATTATTTTACTTAACATGAATAATCTTCAAGCTCAAGAAACCCTTGCTTATGGCCACAGAGGCGCTATGGGTCATGCACCAGAAAATACGATAGCCTCAATTAAAAAAGCTTTAGAACTTGGAGTTGATGGTATTGAAATTGATGTATTTAAATGTAAAACTGGAGAAATTATTGTATTTCATGATAAAAAAATTAATAATCTAACAAATAGTAAAGGTTATATAGAGCAAAAAACTTTAAGTGAAATTAGGGCACTTAAAGTCAATGGTAAAGAGCCTATTCCAACATTAGATGAAGTTTTAAAATATATTGATGGGACTGTTAATCTAAACATTGAACTTAAAGG
>JBELHJ010000104.1:2633-5040 GCA_042091495.1 Bacteroidota bacterium | reverse complement strand
GATGTATCGTCCATAATGTAAGTTCCTACAAAGAAAGAACCATCAACAGGACATGTTTCAAACATGTTTACAATTATTGGTTCTGAATAATCATGATACATTTCTACACCATCTTCATCGTAAGTTGCCTTGATATCCATATCAACATTAGCAAGGTTTCCAAGTGTGAAAACTATTTGATAAACAGTCTCGTCAACTTCACCCGAAGTAATATCCTCAGCAGATATAGTCATTGACCCTTCATAGCTATCAGCAGCTATAGTTATACTTGTAGGTAAAGTGAATGCATCAGTATTAGCAGTCGTAGCTAAAGCATCTAAATTAACTGTATAAGTTCTATCCTGTGATGATACTGTACTTGAATACAAAATTACTTCTGTATCACCCACATCGTTGATCGCAACTTCTAAATCATAAGAACTCTTATCAAATGATAAGAAGGTCCTTTCACTGTTTGCGTCGCCACTATATATAACTCGCTCTGGCCCGTCATCACAAGATGACAAATTAAGAGCCAAAACAGTAATTAGAATATTTAATATTTTTTTCATAATGTATTTTTTAATAATCAGAGTTTTGAGTAATTACACTATTACCTTCAATTTCAGAAGTGGGAATTGGTAGTGTAAATCTATAATCATTTGGCACCAACGTACATTGTGTAGCGGTAAATGAAACACAATCAACATCTTCCCTATCTACACCTTTGTTTATATCACCACCTATTCGTTTTAAATCTAAGTAGCGGTGACCTTCATAACAAAGTTCTAATCGACGTTGTTCTAAGACAGTATTGAGCGCATCATTTACATTAGCAAATGTTTCAACAACTGTGTTACTATCTAATCTTGCATCAGCAATAGTCTTTAATGTAGTTGCTGCAGTAGATAGTTGATTTAGTCTAGCCTCAGCTTCTGCCTTTACTAATACCATTTCAGAAACTCTAAGTAATTTAAAGTCGTTTGTAAGTAAGCCAGCATCACTACCAGGATATTTTCCAATCAACAAAATGTTTGTTGGATCGTTAACACCGTTAAATTCGGAATCTGCAGTTACGAAAG
Source organism: Bacteroidota bacterium (assembly GCA_042091495.1). Classification (GTDB taxonomy): domain Bacteria; phylum Bacteroidota; class Bacteroidia; order Flavobacteriales; family Flavobacteriaceae; genus JBELHJ01. The sequence continues at coordinate 3,979 of JBELHJ010000104.1, read as the reverse complement.
CTGTTTTTCTAATATCATCATTATCAAAAGCATTATATAGTTCGTTTGACATTTCGTAAAATGCACCACCAGTTATATCAACAGAGTTAAAGTAAAAATTCCCTGCTGCACCTCCACCAGTTCGTCTTAATTGAAATACAATTTCAACATCAGGATCTAAAGGCGCTGCTGCATTAGGTGCGAAAACATTAGGATATTCTGTTGCATCTGCAAGCTGATAATCTGTAACAACATCTGTGGCCATTTCTAATGCTTTGTCATAATCTTCAGTAACTAATGCAAATCTTGCATAAATAGCTTTTATAGCAGACGAATTGATATAATAGTTACTTGGCACTAAGTCATCGTTAATAAACTGTAACGCTAATTCTAGGTCATTCTTAATAAAAGTTGTTGTCTCAGCAACAGTATTACGTTCAAATTCTGATAATACTTCGGGTACAAAATCTATATTAATTACAGACAATGAATTGGCGTCTGTATAATCTTTTGTGAAATATTGGAATAAATCAAGGTGAGCTAAAGCTCTAAAAGCGTATAATTGGGCTTTTATATGATCTACATCAGCTAATTCAGCCTCATCAAATGTAATATTATCTATAGCTCTTAATACGCGATTAACTCGATTAATCGTAGCATATCTAGATGACCAGATAGTAGCAGGAAACGAAGATCCTGGTTGCAATATAAAACTATAGTCTAAGTTACCTTGACCCGTACTTCCCAAACCTCTTTTGAAGTTATCAGTGAAAATAGCGTTGAAATGAACAACATCTCCACTACCATTTCCTCCAGAATCTGGGCCATATGATCCATACACAGAATTTAAACCAGATTGAATATCTGATAAAGTGCTAAATGCAACTTCTTCTGTTAATTCTCCCTCTTGGGTTATATCGGTTAAATCAGAACATGCTGATATAACTATTAACAATGAGAGTAAGCCGTAAATTTTAAAATTTAATATCTTTTTCATAGTCTTTAGAAATTAATTGTTGTACCAAAAGTTACAATCTTTGGAGTTGGATAATTACCCCTGTTAGTGGACCTAAATCCATTTTCTGCATCCCAACCTTTAAATGATGAAAATGTAATTAAATTTTCTCCTTGAAGATAAAAACGAATGGCGTTTAATCCTAACTTATCAGTTATTTTATCAGGAAGAGAATAACCTAATGTTATATTTCTTAATCTCAAAAAAGAAGCATTATCTAAATATCTATCAACAGAATTAATATAATCAATACTGTTGTATGGGTTTCCAATTCTAGGAATATCAGTAATATCACCTTCTTGCTTCCATGCTCTTAGCACATCTGTAGAACGGTTTCTTCCGTTATAGAATG
>JBELHJ010000104.1:0-2533 GCA_042091495.1 Bacteroidota bacterium | reverse complement strand
TCTTGCTTCCATGCTCTTAGCACATCTGTAGAACGGTTTCTTCCGTTATAGAATGCGCCACTTGTATCATCCAGAGAGGCTCTGTCTAAATTATTTAACCATACATCTGCAAACCAAACAAACTGTGTTGTAAACTCAAAGCCTTTGTAGCGGATATCTGTCCCAAAGCCACCCTGCCAAGTGGGAAGTGCGCTCTTATCAGTAATTCTTCGATCTGCATCGCTAAATGTTTCAGATAAAGATCCGTCTGCAGACACAAATAATGGATTTCCATTAGCAGGATTAACTCCAGCGTAAGGCACTAAATAGTATACACCAAGTTTCTCTCCTTCTTTGAGAATAGTTGAACCACCTCCAAAAGACTCTCCAGTTGTTCCAGGCACGGAAAGTACTTTATTGTCGTTATAGGCTCCGTTTGCATTAACGCTAATTCTGAGATCGTTTTTATCTAAAATAGTGTAGCGTAATAAACCTTCAACACCTTTATTGGTCATAGATCCGCTATTAGCTTGAATTTGTGAAGTAGCATTTACTAAAGAGATTGGTACAGATTGGAATAAATCTGTGGTTTTCTTCTCATAAACATCAAACGTTCCGGAAAGTCTATTATTCCATACTCCAAAATCAACACCAACATTTGTTTGAGCAATTGTCTCCCATTTCAGGTTAACATTACCAATTTGACTTGCTGCAGTTGAAGGGTTATTGTTATATCCTGTTCCAATACCATACAAACTTCTTGTATTATTAAGAGCACCGTAATAAGGATTTAAAATTCTATCATTACCTGCTGTCCCATATGAAGCTCTAATTTTTAATAAATTAAAACTAGAATTTGCCATGAAAGCTTCTTTATCTATGTTCCACCTACCTGAAACAGAGAAAAATGTACCCCATTTATTCTCATTAATAAACCTTGAAGAACTATCTCGTCTTAAGGACGCACCAAGTCCGAATCGACCGTCATAATCGTAATCTAAAATTCCAAAGTATGAAAACATTGCTACTTCAGATACTCCACTTCCTATTGAAGGAATATATGGAAGTTCTGCCGCTCCAGGAGCTATAGTACCATCACCATTTAAATCTTCTTCAGTAGTTCCCCCAACTACACCCGCAGCAGCAGTTGGTAATCTTGGATCAATACCAGCCTGGCTCCAGTTAAGAGATGATGTGTTACCATAAATATATTCCATGTAAGCTGTAAAATCAACACTATGCTTTTCGTCAAACGTTTTATTAAAGTTTAGACTAGCAAGTGAGTTAAATCTAAAGTCTCTGAAAAATGTTTCAGATCTAATACCGCCGAATTCAGCTCTTTGATCAGCCTGAAAAGGACCTAGAATACTTAAAGGATTTAGTATTTCAATAAACTTAACAGACTGGTAATCTGCCCCCAACAAAGTTCCTAAAGTAAGATTTTTAGCAAAATTGTAATTAGCATTAAAACTTGACAATAACTTAACCTCTTGCTCAACATCTGTATTCATAGCTGTAGAGTTCAAATTGACATAAGGAAAATTTAGCGCAGAATTATTTATGATTGCATCGCCATCTCCTGGCTGAATCCCGCCATCTATGGTTACAGATCCATCTGGATCAAACGGAGACAAATAAGGCATTCCTTGTAAAGCAGCAGAGAATGGATTAAAAAACGTTGCATTAGATCCTGAACCATCAATCTCATTAGTTTGAGAATAGTTCATTGATAAACTTGCACCATAATTAAACTTGTCGTTAGAAGACTTACCATTGAAGTTGTTTCTTATATTGAAACGCTTCAAATCTGATTTAAGGAAAATACCTTCTTGGTCAAAATAAGATAGTGATGTAAAGTTAGAAGTATTTTCACTACCAGACGAAATAGACAAATCATGAGAATATGAACGTCCTGTTCTAAAAAAATAGTCTGCCCAGTAAGTATTGGTATTTTTCGATAAAGCATCAATCTCAGCATCTGAAAGTGAAGCCCCTCTACCTACACCTAACTCTTTTTCAAGAGATAACATTTGATTTGAAGTCAATAAATCAAATGTCTGATTTTGAATGTTAGTAACACCGTAAGCAGTTTTGTAACTAAATTTTAAACCTTGATTAAACTTACCTTGTTTTGTTGTGATTACAATTGCACCGTTAGCGCCTCTACTTCCGTATACGGCTGCAGCAGCGGCATCTTTTAAAACAGAAAAAGTTTCAATGTCATTTTGATTGATACTTCTAAAGTTATCCTCATCAACAACAATATTATCCACTACAAATATTGGCTCAATATTACCATTAATAGAACCTTGCCCTCTAATAATAATTGTACTATCTGCACCTGGTACACCACTTGGAGTAGATATGTTCAATCCAGATACTTGACCTTGTAAGTTTTGTAACACAGAAGCATTAGCTCTGTCCTCAATTGTTTCAGCTGAAACAGTAGCAATTGCTGCTGTATTTTTTTCTAGAGTTGTTTTATTACCATAAGCCGTTATAACAACTTCATCAAGTGATGAAGCGTCTTCCATCATTAAAACATCTAATTTAG
>JBELHJ010000103.1:1235-5098 GCA_042091495.1 Bacteroidota bacterium | reverse complement strand
ATCACTTTGATAGAAATAGAAATTATCTAAATATGTAGTTCCACTGCTTACAACTACAATTTGATTAATATCGCTCATAGCGCCCAAGACAACAGCAGGATCTAAAACTTTTGTTGCATCCATAAAATCAGCCAAAGCAATATCTACAGATTTCCATGAACTCACATCGTGAGTAAATACAATTTCACCTGCAGTGTCTGGGTTGGCTCCAGCATAACCGTCACCTGCAAAATCTACAAGTTTTACATTAAATTCCCCTCCATTTTGTGACCATAAATCAATATGCATCATATCATAGCTAGTTAAATCTACTGGCTGAACATCAATTCCTGTATAAGACGAAGTATAATATCTCACCATATTTCCGCCCATATCAACTTCACCAGTATCTGAAGGACCCCAAGAGGCATCCCATGTAATTACTTCCATGTTGTTTACTGCACCTCTCGCTACTTCAGGCGCATAATAATCACTGTAAAGTGACATCACATCTCCAGCTATATCACTTGGAGAATCTGAAGCCATTTGTGGTGTAGATACATAACTATCTACACTGTAACAAGCAAATGCGCCGCCTGCTGTAAAATCAACATCTAATAATTGTATTGAAGAAGAATACGTGGGTTTACCGTCAATGACTGCATTAAATGATTCGTCTGCAGAAAGACCTGCATCACAACTAGCACTTCTTTGTGAATCGTATGCAGTTCCGTTAGCATCTTCATAAGTCACCCAAAAATCAAAGTTAGGTGCTGCTGTAAAATCTACAGTATGAGTTCCTTCATAAACACCATCTTCATCTTCGTCTGTCAAATCAACTATTTCATCATAACTTGAATCACCTGATGTATCTGCAGATATAAATAAAGCACCACCTGCCATGTCAAAATCTGTCATATTAGTATCTACCATATAAGAAACCTCAGTTGTGGTAGTGCTAGAAAGATTCGCATAATAAATATTATCTATAAAAAGGGTAGAGGAAACTGTTCCAAACTCAACATTTTCAATAATGATGTGAGCCATAGCTCCCATATCTATTTCTGAATTTGCATCTGTATAATCGGTTAAAGCAATTTCCACAGTGTGCCATTGACTATCTCCTACATACGACACAGGAGCAGAATAAGCTTTACCGCCAGCAGCTTCTAATTTTAAAACACCTTCAAAACCAGTTTCTGTCCAATAATCTACTCTAATGTGTGTCATATCAGAAACATCATAAGTAGCGTAATCTGCGTCAGAATAAGGAGTATATCTTATATTTTCGCTTTTGTGAACAAACTCACATGGCTCAATTTCTATAGCATCTGGAACAGTAGCACCATCCCAACCGTGGTTTACAGTATTAATTATTGAACTATACGTGTTAGAAAATATTGATTTTACTTTTTCAGGTGCTAAATCTGGTGTTGGAGCTAGCACAGTTGGCATTGGATCACCACTCTCAACTATTTCAGCTCCTTGAGTACCACCACCTATATTATCTATAGCAGTTGTACTAAGAATAGCTGCATCAAAATCAATAAAAATATCTAACGTTGTGTATGAGCCTGATATATTTTCTCTAGCAGCAGAATTATTTGGGAAACTTGGCCCTGCATCGCTGAAGTCAAAAGTTAAAGTTTGCCATCCAGATGTTGCTGCTGTCGAAGCCGCTACCTCATATGCTGCCCAGTTATCAACTGTGGGATCATCCCCAGTAAGATCAGTAGTGTTATCAGGAAATTCTGCTGCTGCGTTTCCGCCAACTTTTAACAGGATTGTTCTCGCAGCGGCATCGTCTTCTGATTGATAAAAATCTACACTTAAGACTCTTTTAGTCGCATCAGAAAAATCAATAGCATGACTAATTTTCAAACTGTAAGAATGATAAGCTTCAGCTGGTGTTTGTAGCTGAGCTACCTTACCATTTGTTCCCTCAGGATCATCAACAATAGCTGCTCTTGGAGATTCACAATCGTCGTTGATAAGACCCCCATCGATGTATACGCCATCGCCTTCAAAATCAATAGTAGGCACCTGCGCTACCATAAAAGTTGTAGCCAAAATAGCTACCAAAAATGTAATTTGTTTTTTCATAATAAACATTTTTAAATTAATTAGTTTTTATAGACCTTAACATAGTCTACAAGGAATTCTGCTGGAAATATTGAATCGTCAATATCATGTCCACCAAAATGACCTCCTATGGCAAGGTTAAGTATTAGATAAAATGGCTTGTTAAAAGGCCAATTATTCTCGTTTTTTGTTTTTGGAGAAAACGTATAAACCAATTCATTATCTATTGAAAACTTAATAGAATTAGGACTCCATTGGGTTTTGTAAGTATGAAAGCCTTCCTCAATGCCTTCAAGTTTACTGACTTTAGTGTTCACCGTAATTCCATAACTGGAACTGGTGTGAATAGATGTATGAATTGTGCCTTGGTTTTTACCCGCATATTCCATAATATCTATTTCACCACAAGCCGGCCATTTTTTGTCTTCAATATCGTGCCCTAACATCCATATGGCTGGCCAAACACCTCTGCCAACAGGAAGTTTTGCACGAACCTCGACAGTACCGTACTGAAACTCAACTTTATCCTTTGTTGTAATTTTACCCGAATAATAGACTCCGTCTTTACGAGTTGCTAAAATTCTTAATTGACCGTCTGAAACAGACACATTATGGTCTGTATATATTTGTTGCTCTTGGTTTCCCCAACCACATAAATCTGGGCAACCATCGCCATAATTATAATTCCATGATGAACTGTCTAATGTAGCACCGTCAAATTGATCACTAAAATGCATTTTTGGAGGCAGCGAAAAACTGACCACAGATACAACAGCAACTACCACTATGACACCTATTAAACTTCTCATATTCTAAATGCCTTTTTTATAGTTTGTTTTGAATCGCCCCCTAAATGGACATCAAACTCACCGTCTTCAACCAAAAATGAACCAGAATTATCATAAAAACCAAGCTCATGATCTGTTAAAACAAATTCAATATGCTTAGTCTCTCCAGGACTAAGTTGAACTAACTCAAATCCTTTAAGTTTTCTTAAAGGTTGAGTGATTGACGCATATTTATCGTGTAAATAAAGTTGCACCACCTCTTTACCTTCAAGCTTACCTGAGTTTGTGACTGAAAGCTTAATAATAACCTCACCGTCTTCTTTGTAATTGTTTACAATATCTAAATCTTGATAATTGAAATTAGTATAGCTTAAACCATAACCAAAAGGATACAAAGGTGAATTATCTTCATCGATATAATGCGACCAAAACACCGCTTCTTCCATAACGCCACGACCCGTTGGTTTGTAATTGTAATACAACGGTAATTGACCCACTGCTCTTGGGAAAGACATGGGTAATTTGCCGCTAGGGTTATAATCACCGTATAAAACTGATGCAATTGCATTCCCGCTTTGGGTACCTAATTGCCAGGCTTGAATTACAGCTGGTAAGTTTTGGTCGGCCCAAGTTAATACTAATGGTCTTCCACTATTTACTACCAATACAATATTTTTGTTCACTTTATAAACGGCTTCTAACATGGCTTGCTGGTCACCTGGAAAATCAAGTTTAGTTCTACTTCTTCCTTCACCAGATTGAAATCCGTGTTCTCCAAGAACCATAATTACAATGTCTTTATTATTGGCAAAATCTACTGCTTTTTTTATTCCTGATGGGTCTTTGGGATTTACCTTAACTTCTTTGACAAAAGAAGCAACTTCAGGGAAAACGTCCACCCCTTTTTCGTAGGAGAGTGTATTGCCTGTATATTTTTTTAACCCTTCATAAACAGAGACCGCTGAATTGTAATCTGCTTTACCGCGCCAACCTCCAAGTGGACTATCTTTATCT
>JBELHJ010000103.1:0-1135 GCA_042091495.1 Bacteroidota bacterium | reverse complement strand
CTCCATTTTCAACAAGCTTTTTAAGCTCATTGACATAACAGCCCGATTCCATATCCATATCGGACCCGGCATTTAATGCAAGTAATGCAGCTTCAGTATCTGTTTCTGCTACTCCATGTTCGTGGAGTTCCCCAATAGAATCCCAATCGGAAACAATAAATCCATCAAAACCCCACTCTGATTTTAGAATATCGCGTTGTAAAAAATGACTTGCGGTTGCAGGTATACCATTAATTTCATTGAAACTGTTCATAAAGGTTTTAACACCTGCATCTTTAGCTGCCTTAAAAGGTGGAAATACAATATTGTGTAACGTTGACGTTCCTATATCAACAGTGTTATACTCTTTACCAGCCTCTGCAAATCCATAAGCTGCAAAATGCTTGGCGCATGCGGCTATGGTTCTATGGTTTGAAAGGTCCTCGCCTTGAAATCCTTCAACCCGTGCCGTTGCAATTTTACTACCCAAATAAGGATCCTCTCCTGCACCTTCCATGACTCTACCCCACCTTGCGTCTCTGTAAATATCAACCATTGGTGCAAACGTCCAATTAATTCCATGAGCCGCAGCCTCTTCTGCTGCCATTGCAGCAGACTGTTTAATGGCTTTTAAATCCCAACTTGCAGATTCTGCTAAAGGTATAGGACTAATAGTTTTAAAGCCGTGAATGACATCAAAACCAATAATTAGTGGAATCCCCAAACGCGATTCTTCAACCGCTATTTTTTGTACATAAGTGACTTCATCAACTCCCGTAACATTAAGCATAGATCCTACTAATCCTTGTCTTAAATGTGTTATTTTTTCTTGTGATAATTTATCTTGTTTCGGCCCTGTAATATCCCAAAAACCATTGTATTGATTCATCTGACCTATCTTTTCATCAAGGGTCATAAGTGATATTAAACTATCAACCTTATAGTCCATAGTTGATGATACAGACACCTTAGTCTTTTTACATGAAAGACAGAGGAACCAAATTGTTATGTATAAGATAAATCGCACTAAAAGTTATTCTTTAAAGGGCTTATCAGTGGTAAAAATTAAATACCAAGCTAAAATTGGATCAACTGGCATATAACTTCTCACATGTAATCTGGTTTCAGAAATTTCAAGTATTTCATATTGAGAAGA
>JBELHJ010000102.1:0-5162 GCA_042091495.1 Bacteroidota bacterium | reverse complement strand
GATCTCCTTTTTGTTTAATAACATCGACTGAGATAGAAATACACTGGCTTCCAAAATATAAAACTGCACTTTTTATAAAATCTGGATTTTTTATAGCAACTGATTTAATTATTACTTTATCAGCTCCAATTTTTAATAAATCACTAATATCGTCGAATGAACTAATTCCACCACCAATAGATACGGGCATGAAACACTCATCAATTACTTTTTTCACAATACCTAGATTGATTTTACGTTCCTCGTCTGTTGCTTTTATATCAATAAAAGCCAATTCATCTACTTTTCTAGCGTTATAAACTCTTGCTGTTTGTATGGGGTTTCCAATTGTTCTAGGGTTTTTAAACTGTTTAGTTTTTACTAGGCTGACACCATTAAAGGTTAAAATAGGAATTAGACGTAACTTAAGCATTTCTCTGAAAATAAGATTTAATTAAGGACAAACCAGCATCTTGACTTTTCTCTGGATGAAATTGTGTTGCATAAATATTATTTTTTTTAATTGAAGCTACCATTTCAAATTCATAGTGAACATACGATTCAATTACGTCTTCTTCAGGAACCACATGATAGCTATGAATAAAATAAAAATTATCTTTTACTAAATCCTCCTGATCGTTATTATAACCAGGTTGAAAAATCTTATTCCATCCCAAATGTGGAATTGGAAAATTTTTATTTTCAATTTTATTTACTTTGCCTTTAATCCAACCTAAACCTTCACAATCCTCAGGTTCAGTACCCCATTCCATAACTAACTGCATTCCAAGGCAAATTCCTAAAAAGGGTTTACGATTTATTAAAACCTCATTATTTAAAGTATTTATCAAATCTTTGTTTCTTAGATTGTCCATACCTTGTTTGAAAGAGCCTACTCCAGGTAAAACAATACCATCTGCTTTACTTATTTGTAAATGATCTTGTGTTACTATTGTTTCAATGTTCAAAAAACGAAATGCTTTTTGAACAGATGCTATATTTCCCATTCCATAATCAATAATAGCAATCATTTACTTAGTTGTAAAATTTGGAATCAAATTAAAATCCTCATCTCTTAAGAAATTACCCATGTTGTCTTGCTTAAAAAGTAAAGGGTTTGTAAATGAATCTAAAATATCATCTATTTCTTGTTTACTCATTTCACTATAATCTATAAAAGCATTAATACTTAAGTGAGGATATTTTCCGTCATATTTTTTAATCAAGCTTATTCCTTCTTTACGGCTTAGTCGATTATTTCTAATATCTGTACAAACATGATCAGTAGCCCTACCAAAACCATATTTTACGTATTTTAAATAATCATGTAATCCATGCATTCTTTCATCGAGATTTTCATAGTTTGTATATGTTCCTTCCACTGGACCATCTTCTTTAACCTGAAAGCCTTTTCTTTTAATAATTTCCAATTGCTTTCTTGCATCCCAAAAAAAGTAAGAACCAAGAAATATTCCGGTAACACCTACTTTTTCAATTTCCTTATCGGTAGGATAAAAATAGGGGGTTAAACTTTTTTTTGTTATTCCATCTACTCCTATCATATCCTCAATTCGGTTTCCTAACAACCCTCCAAACTCCTCAAGCCATTTCCTATTCAAAACTCTACTTTGAACAGATCTCAAATCTGGACCTCCGTATTCTTGTTGTGAATTTTCTCCCCATATAATTAAAGGTATATTGAATTTTACTGCGAAAATGACGGGAATTGTAAAAATTCCTATGTGGTTTGGCCACATTTCATCTCCAACACGTTTAAATGATTCTACTACCATTGACTTGTATACATTGTAGTCTTTCTTAAAGTGAATTACATCAATTCCCATTTTAGAAATATTGTCTAAGTTTCGTTGGCCTAATTCGGTAGGTGAAGTTGTCTCAAAACATACACATAATGGATTCATACCATATACTTCTTTCATAAAATAAGCCTGATATGTACTATCTTTTCCTCCACTAACAGGTATTATACAATCATAACCAAAATCATCCTTTTTATAGTTATTAATTATTTTTTCAAAATCTATTTTTCTTTTCTGCCAATCTATATTTTTATGTTTGTCGCGTGCCGATATACACGCACTACATATTCCATTTTCATCAAATGAGAGGTCTGGTTTTGTCTCAGGAAAAAGACAATTTTTACAATACTTAAGTTTCATCTATTATTTTATATTTTAATTTTGCTAACAATAAATCGTTTGGAGTATCTACATCTTGAACATCTATTTCTTCAACCTCAAAAACGGAACTGTTTTCAGTAATTAATCCTTTTTTTATTTTGAAAGTCTCTGGTCTGAACCAGTAAAATTGTCCAGCGTCGTGATAAATCTTTTTTAGTTTTTGCGTATTTTTTAGATGATTAGCTTGATTTAGAAATTTAATTTTATTTTGTACATCAATTTCAAAACCCCTTTGAATTGGATGGCTATAAGCTACTGCAGGAAAAACTGAATCAAAAGAAGAATTCTCTAAAAGATCAAATCCTATTTTAAGAGTTAATGCCGTGTTTAATGGAGTTACAGGATAAATACAACAACAATAGTCAAAGGTTTCTCCTCTTTGTTGATACTGATTTAATACCTCTAAAATAGCCTCCGCTGTAGTAGCTTCATCTGACGCATTTTCTGCAGTTCTTAAAAAGGGTACTTTAGCCCCATGTTCTTTTGCAATTTCTGCAATTTCCACACTATCAGTTGATACCATAACTTCATCAAATAAATTTGACGTCAAAGCGGTTTCTATTGCATAAGCAATAATTGGTTTTCCAAAAAAGTCTATAATATTTTTTTTGGGAATCCGTTTACTCCCACCTCTTGCAGGAATGATGGCAATTCTACGCATAGAAAAAGGCTTTAATACTTGTAATAACGTAGTTTAACTCTTCTTCTGATAAGCTAGGGAAAATGGGTAAACTCAAACACCTTTCGTAATAAGATTCCGCCTCTGGAAATTCTCCTTTTTTAAACCCTAGTGATCTGTAATAAGGGTGTAAATGAACAGGAATATAATGCACTTGCACAAAAATCTTTCGCTCGATTAAAAAATCGTATAAAGCTTTTCGGTTTTCGATTTGTATAACGAATAAATGATAAGCGTGGCCCATCATTTCCTGATTAATTAGAGTTATCTCTGAAATACCTTCAAATGCTTTAAAATAGGTTTGGGCAATTTCTCTTCTTTTTATTAATAATGAATCTGCCCTTTTCAGTTGAGACAATCCGAGGCTACATAAGATGTCATTCAATCGGTAATTAAAACCTAAGTTTTGCATTTCATGATACCAGCCGCCGTGATTTTCAGTTAAGTCCTCTGAGTTTTTAGTAATTCCGTGGGACCTAAGCTTTATGAGCTTGTTGTATAGGACTTTGTCATTGGTCGTAATCATTCCTCCTTCTCCACAAGCAATATGTTTGACCGGGTGAAATGAAAATATGGATGAATGCGCATAATTACCATTACCACATTTTTGTTTAAGACCGCCTCCATCATTGTAAAAACCTCCTGGAGAATGACAAGAATCTTCTAGTAACCATATCCCATATTCATCTGCTAAAGAGCGAAATTCATCCATCTGCACAGGTGCGCCTGCAAAATTAACTGGGATTATACCTGCATATTCACCTGGCTTAGCTTTTACAAGTTTACTCCGTACTTGCTTAATGTCTAATAAGATAGTATTCGGATCAATATCACAAAAATCAACTTTACCTTGATTGTAAAGAACTGCATTTGTAGTTGCTGCAAATGTAATGGGAGAGCTTATAACCTTTTGTCCGGGTAGTATCCCTAAGCCCATAACTGACAAATGGAGTGCAGCAGTTCCGTTTGCAACTGCAACCGCATATTTAGCCCCAATGTATTGAGCGAAATCTTTCTCGAATTCTCTCACTTTAGGACCTTGAGTAAGAAAATCACTTTTCAACGTAGAAACAACAGCGGCAACATCTTCTTCTGTAATGTGCTGTTTTCCATAAGGGATTTTAGCGTGCATTATACTTTGAAGGTTAAATTATTATGAATTAATTCTCCAATCTGGGGAACTGTTAGAAATTCCTCGTTCTCACCAGAGTTGTACACAAAGTTTTCTTTTACTTTTTTAGCATTAAATTCTTTAATGAATTCTTCCAACGACCAAATAGGAGTTTGTGGTAAAATGGTAAAATATTTTCCTAAGTCGTAGGTTGTAAATGAGTCAGAACTGGTAATCATTTCCTCATGAATTTTCTCACCAGGCCGTACACCAATAATATTTTGCTTGCAGTTTTTATCTACTGCAGTAGCTAAATCTGTAATTTTATAAGAGGGTATCTTTGGTATAAAAATCTCACCACCCCATGCAAATTTCAATGCATGTAACACCATATCAACCCCTTCTTCAAGAAGTATATTAAAACGCGTCATGTTTGGGTTGGTAATGGGTAAAACTCCTTTAGATTTCTCTTTCATAAAAAAGGGTATAACCGATCCATTGGATCCCATTACATTGCCATAACGCACAACAGAAAAATTAATTGTTTTATTTCCTTTTATATTATTTGCTGCAATAAATAATTTGTCTGATGTTAATTTAGTTGCCCCGTATAGATTAATGGGAGCTGCTGCTTTGTCAGTCGATAGTGCAACCACTTTTTTTACCCCTTCTTCTAAACATGCATTAATTAAATTTTCAGCACCTAAAACATTGGTTTTAATGCATTCCATTGGATTGTATTCTGCAATATGAACATGTTTCATTGCTGCTGTATGGATTACATAATCGATGCTTTTTAACGCGCGTTTTACACGTTGATAATCTCTTATGTCCCCAATAAAATAGCGCAATGCTGGATATTTTGATGTAGGGAACTGCTGAGCCATTTGAAATTGTTTTTGCTCGTCTCTAGAAAAAATAACCAAACGATTTATTCTTGGATATTTTTCTAAAATGGTTTCAACCAATTTTGTGCCTAAGCTTCCTGTTCCTCCTGTAATCAGTAATGATTTGTCGTTTAACATATTTTTTATTTAAACAATTCTTTTTGTTGAGCGTTCAATCGTTGATATGCATCATCCTTTTTACCTACCTTATTAATGCTGTTATTGAATTCTCTTAATTTATTATACTTAATCATTGGTGCGTCACTCCGTAAATAAACACCATGCAGTAGATGTCGTTCTCCCTT
>JBELHJ010000101.1:0-5163 GCA_042091495.1 Bacteroidota bacterium | reverse complement strand
CAATCACTGACATTATCACCATAAATGGGCAATCAAAAAATTACAAAATCAATATTTATAATTTGAAAGGTGCTTTAATTTCGTCACATAATGCTAAGGGTCTACAAACTAAAATTAATCTCTCAAGCTTGTCTTCAGGATCTTATATTATTGAACTTAAAGATTCTAAAAATAAAGCCTCCGAGTTCGGAAAGGTTATCTTAAAACGATGATTATTTAAAGTATAATTTAAATGATGTTTTTTTACAACACTTGAAAAAACAGTTAAAATGTTGTAAATTAATGCTTTACTAATTAACCCCCGCTTTAATTATGAATCGCTTTTCAATTATAATCGGTTTGCTTTTGTGTTATCAATTTAATTTTGCGCAAAAGTACCTTGAGATGATGGATGACAATTCTATCAATTTTTACGAAGTTTGTGAGGAAGCAGAACGCTATTTTAACTCTATTGATAAAAACAAAAAAGGATCAGGCTTTAAAGCCTTCATGCGTTGGAAGAACAATACAGAGTATATGTATTACCCCTCAGGAAACCGAAGTAACATAGATCCTTATCATACCAGCAAAGCTGCTAAACGCTATGTGTTAAAAAATCCTGATCTTGCAAAAACCTTAGGCGAACGTAATTTTCTTTTTGGATGGAGAGAATTAGGACCTCACACTATTGCCAATGTAACAGGCCACTATTCTGCTGGCATTGGCCGTATAGAAGACATTTGGGTTAATCCTGATAATGAAAATCTTATTTATATAAGTTCTAGGAGTGGTGGGTTTTGGAAAACTACTGATGGTGGTGGAAAATGGACTGGAAATGGTACAGATTTCTTGCCTGCTACAGGTGTCAACACATTTTCTGTTAAACCTAACAACCCCAATCACATCTTAATTAATTTGAGAAATGCCAGAAATGGCTATTCGCATGGAGTGTACAGATCCACAGATGGTGGAACAACATTTAGCGAAAGTCTTTTTAATCCTCAAACACTTGGGGAAGGTGGCTTTGGATCTAATTTTAAAATTTACAAAGTTGCGTATCACCCTTTAAAAAATGATATTGTATTTGTGCTTTCTTCTAGTGGTGTTTATAAATCTAAAGACAATTTAGCTACTTGGACAAAAGTGTCTAATAACCTGTGTAGATTTATAGCGTTTCACCCAACAAATAGCTCATATTTGTATTTAAGCGGACACTCCAACCTCTATGTAATGCGCTCTCTAGACGCAGGTGAGACATTTTCTAATTCATCTGCAATACAGAATAACAATACATCTACCACCCGTTTGTCTGTAACATCTGCTAAACCTAATCTGGTATTTATCTCGTCAAATGATGGTATTTGGAAGTCTACAGACATGGGGCTTAATTTTTCATTCATTTCTAACCCAAATGTTGGATCTACGGCTTTTTTGGTTAATGATGCTGATGAAAGCAATATACTTACTGGTTATGTTGACCTGTATAGCTCTAATGACAACGGTGACACCTTTAACCAAAAAACAGAATGGAATTTGAAAGACAATAATTTTCATCCATATGCAGAACCAAAACTTCTCGATAATTATGAAGAGAGCACCGCCTATGTGCATGCAGATACACGAGTTGCTATATCTGTCAATGGTAACTTTTATGTAGGCACAGATGGTTTTGTTGCTAAAAGTACAGATGGTGGTAACACTTGGGCTAATATTATGAGAAAAGGCGTTGGTGTTAGAGAAAATTATAAATTAGGGTTGAGCCAGTCTGATAATAGTGTATCCATGTCTGGATCTCAAGATAATGGTTCTAGTATTTTAAATGCAGAAGGCTGGTTGGAATTCTTCGGTGCAGACGGCATGGAGGCTATTATTCACCCGTTAAATCCAAATTGGATGATAGCTAGTGTACAATATGGATTTCGTGTGAGAACCAAAAATGGTGGTCTTACCCATGATTTTGTGACAGTACCAAACAATGATGAAGATGGCGATTGGGAAAGCCCTATCCTATATGACCCTAATAATCCAATGACAGTTTACGATTTCAGTTTAGGCGTAAAACGAAGTGATAATTTTGCAAGCAGTTATATTCATGTTGGAGATCCAATATTTGACAATGCTATAAAGCATGCTGAGATTGCGCAAAATAATTCTCAAATTCTTTTAGTTGCTAGACACAGCAGTATAGAAAAGTCAATAGATGGCGGTGCCAATTTTGTAAGTATTAAGAATAATCTACCTAACGCTTCTATTCAAGATATCGCCTTTGATCCAAAAAATGACAACACCTTTTTTGTAGTCTATGCTAGCTATCAAAATAATGGTGATAAAGTTTTCATGACTAAAGACGGAGGAACTACTTGGACTAATATCTCATACAATATAGAAGACATACCAGTCCATACTATAGTTGTTGATCAAACCGATGACCAACATATATATATAGGAACTGAAATAGGAGTTTTTGCAATGCCTATTGAAGGCAACACCTGGAGTTCGTACAGTACTAATCTTCCAAAGGTATGTGTTCAGGAACTTGAAATTAACCATGCTGCAAACACAATAAAGGCGGCAACTTGGGGCCGTGGTTTATGGGTTAATTACCTTAAAAACAAACAATACTTCCCAATAATTAAAAAGATTTTTACAACACATCCAATAATAGATAATCTTCCCAACAATTTCACAAAAGAACATGTTATGGTTGAAGTGGATTATGAAGGTGTATTGAGCGGTGTGAAAGTTATATGGAATACAGATATTCCCGACTTTAAATACGAAATTGATATGATTAATAGTAAAGATAATCTTTGGGTTACCAGCTCACCTATACCCGAGTTTCCTGAAAACACCAAAGTTTATTTTAAAGTCATTGCATCAGGCTCAAATAATGATGTAACAGAGTCTTATAAATTTATGTACACCGTAAAAAATTACAAATTATGTGATTCTAAAGGAACCGATAATACCACATCAGATTACATTAATAAGGTAACTATCAATGATTTTGAAAACTCTTCAGAAAAAAATGGATATACTTTTTACGATAATCTTGACCCGGTAACACTTTATATGAGTAAAACTCAAAGTTTGAGTATTCAAATGAATTATGCATTTCCTGACGATGAACCAGGAGCTTGGATTGATTTTAATGGAAATGCAACAATTGATGATAATGAAACCATAGATATGGGTGTTTTTGAAAATAATATTGCATCTGCATATTTCGACATTCCAGATAATGCTATTACAGACCGACCTATCATTCTAAGAGTCAGAAGTTCTTATTTTAATGATCCTCAACCTTGTCAAGATGATGCGGGTGAAGTCGAAGACTATTTGGTTGTGATTGAAGATGACAGACTATCAATTAAAAACCCTACACAAAAAAGTATTAAATTTTATCCTAACCCAGTAAATAATTCACTTAATATTGATACGGATCGTAATGATTTAACCTATCACATTTATAATGTTATGGGAGCACAAATAATATCAACTAATTCAAAAAGTATAAACGTATCTCATTTAAACAAAGGTATCTACATTATTAAATCAGTATCTAATGAAACTCATTATGTTGGGCGTTTTATAAAAAATTAAAACAATCAACTAGATTTTATTTGATGTTGGTTAATTTTTGGGTATTTAAACAAAAATGAAATAACTAATTTAACTTCGTTTTTAAATCTAAATATAACGACTAACTATTACTTAGATGAAACGAAAAGCGTTTGTTAAATCACTACTAGGCACTTCTGCATTTTTGAGTCTGCCAAATAAACTTTGGTCAGAAAATTATAACGAAACATTAAACCATTTAGAACAAATCAAAACCTCTACCCAAGGTTCCATGATGAGTTTTAGCGATAAACCTATAAAAACAGTTAATATTGGTATTATTGGACTTGGTAATCGTGGACAAACGCTCCTTCAAATGCTGAAATGGCTTAACAACGAAAAACATTGTGAAGTAGTAGCACTATGTGATTTAGATAAAACCAAAATACAAACTGCAGAAAAGGAGCTTAAACGCTGCCAAAAAAAACTACCTAAAACCTATGTTGGTGATCAAAATGCTTGGAAAAAACTAACCAAACAAGATAATATTGACTTGGTCTTAATTACTACACCTTGGAAATGGCATACCCCTATGAGTGTTTATGCCATGCAAAACGGAAAACATGTAGCTTGTGAAGTTCCCATAGCTTATACAATTGAGGATTGTTGGCTATTAACCCAAACTGCAGAACAAACCAAACGACATTGTATAATGATTGAGAACTGTTGTTATAATGATGAGGAATTATGGGTGCTTAATATGATAGAAGAAGGTGTTTTTGGAGATATCACACATGCTGAAGGTGCTTATTTACATGATTTACGAGCTCACATGTTAAGTGATACCTATTATAAAAAACAATGGCGATTAAAACACCATATTAAAAGAAATGGCAATTTTTACACAACGCACGGGCTTGGACCAGTGAGTATGTATTTAAATATAGGTAGAGGTGATACCTTTAATTACCTAACTTCTATGAGTTCCAGAGAACTGAATTTAAGTCAGGCTGCAAAATCAAAAAATGCTACTTTAAACTCATTTCAGTGTGGTGATATGAATTCTACTTTAATAAAAACTACAAAAGGCAAGACCATATTATTACAGTTTGATGTTCATACAGGTCAACCCTATTCAAGAATTAATAAGGTCACTGGAACAAAAGCAGTCCATCAAGGCTATCCTAGTAGATTATTTATAGACTCTGACCAACTTAAATTTTATGGCCATAGCTGGTTAACTAAAGAGGATTACACTACATATAGAAACCGCTATGAACATCCTATGATCAAAAAATTAAAAACTATTAGCTCACAATTTAAACAAGGTCACGGCGGTATGGATTTTATTATGATGTACCGTTTGATTCGTTGTTTAAATCTTGGTTTACCTCTAGATCTAAATGTTTATGATGGGGTTTTATGGAGTGCCGTAACGCCTCTTAGTGAACTATCTGTGGCAAATAATAGCTTACCTATGCCTATCCCAGATTTCACCAATGGCCATTGGAACAGTGAGACCAAAAAAGAAATAATGAGAGTTATCTAAACCCAACCTATGTACTTAAATTTAAAATTAGCTTTAGCCACAATTATTTGTTTTTTACTATTTAATACTGTTGA
>JBELHJ010000100.1:0-5199 GCA_042091495.1 Bacteroidota bacterium | reverse complement strand
TTAGCTTTTATAAAGAAGATAAAATCAATTAAGTATGTGATTCGTTTACACGGCGGACACCACTTTTTTGCGGAAGCTGAACAAAGAGGTGTTTCTAAGTGGAAAGGATTTCAGGAAAAACAATCTTTTAAAAAAGCTGATGCTTTCATAGCAGTTTCTGATTATGTAAAAAAACATACAGAAAAATATTTAAGCTACAACAATAAGCCTTTGGCTATCATCATGTCTCCAATAAATAAGGAGGTATTCAGGCCAAAACCTGAGATTAAAATTGATTCAAATACACTTTTATTTGCGGGTACAGTATGTGAAAAGAAGGGTATAGCCCGGTTAATTAAAGCTATGCGAAAAGTAATCAAAGTTTATCCCAATGTCCAGTTAAAGATATTCGGGAGAGATTGGTTTTTTAAAAATGGCAACTCATACATTGCTTATCTGAAAGACGAACTGATTCCAAGTGTAGGAAACATTAAAGACCACATAGAGTTTATGGGTGCCGTTAATTTACAAGAATTGGCAGAACAATACGCTGCAGCAACATTATGTGTGTTTCCGTCTTTGATGGAAACACAAGGTTTAGTAGCACCAGAGGCGATGGCAATGCAAAAATTAGTACTATTTTCTAACGTAGGTCCAGGCCCAGAAATCATCACGCATAAAGACACTGGTTTATTATGCGACCCTTATAATGAAGACGATATTGCCGAAAACATCCTTTGGGCATTGAACCATAACAAAGAAGGCAATGCTATATCTGAAAAAGCACGACACTATGTTGAGGCCAACTTTAGTATAGACACGATAACGGACAGAAACGTGGAATTTTATAAAACGATTCAATGAGATTCTTGATTATTTCACATGTCATTCACGCTAAAAAAGAGGATAAGTATTACGGCTATGCACCATACATACGCGAAATGAATTTATGGTTGAAGTATGCCGATGCTATTGAAGTGGTTGCGCCATTAACTGATAGAAGTATATATTCAATCGACAGTGTTTACGAAAATGATAACATTACGTTTTTAAAAATACCAAGCATTCAGTTTACTTCAATACTGAATATATTGAAATCCATACTGAAAATTCCGGTCATTAAATGGATGATATTTAGAGCCTGTATGCGAGCCGACCACATCCATTTAAGATGTCCAGGTAACGTAGGCTTTTTAGCTTGTATAGTTCAGATTTTTTTTCCAAACAAAACTAAGTCTGTTAAATATGCTGGCAATTGGGATCCAAAAGCCCAACAACCCCTTTCTTATAAATTACAGAGATGGATATTATCGAATACGTTTTTAACCAAGAACACTAAAGTATTGGTGTATGGGGAATGGCCTAATCAATCCAAAAATATTTTGCCATTTTATACGGCCACCTATAGCGAATATGAAAAAGATCCTATTCAAAAAAGAGATTTAGAAGGCGTGATTCAGTTTGTTTTTGTAGGGACGTTGTCAACAGGAAAACAGCCAGAGTATGCCATAGAATTAGTTAATGGCCTTATTAAAAAGGGGGTGAGTTGCAAGCTTGATTTATATGGAGAGGGCGAACAACGTTCTTTGTTAGAAGATTCAATAAGCAACTACGAATTAAAGGACCTGGTAACTTTGCACGGCAATACAAATGCTGAGACTGTTAAAGATGCTCTAAAACAAGCACATTTTGTAGTATTACCTTCAAAGTCTGAGGGATGGCCAAAGGCTATTGCAGAAGGGATGTTTTGGGGAGCGATCCCAGTAGCAACTAGAATATCCTGTTTAGATTATATGCTAGATAAGGGGAATCGCGGGATTTTATTAAACTTGAATTTAAATACAGATATCCAACTCATTAAAAAATTAGTAGCTCAACATGAAACATTTCATGTAATGGCAGATGCTGCTGTTCAATGGAGCAGACAATTTACTTTAGACCGGTTTGAAAATGATATTAAACAATTATTACAAGGCTAATGCGGGTGTTACAACTCATAGACAGTTTAAATGCGGGTGGTGCTGAAAAGTTAGCTGTAGTTCTAACTAATCAATTATCAAAAAAAGGATATCAATCATATATCTGCACTACAAGACAAGAAGGGATACTAAAAGCCCAAATTGAAGATCTCTCTAATTATTCCTTCCTAGAACGAAAATCTGTTTTAGATTGGAAAGCAATTTTAAAACTCTATCGATTTATCAAAGCGCAAAAAATAACCCATATCCATGTACATGCGACCTCTTTTTTCATGGGTACAATAATGAAATTACTTAATCCCAAATTGGTGTTAATTTGGCATGACCACTATGGTAAGAGTGACTATTTAGAGCAACGCCCTATAAGAGCTTTAAAAAGGTGCTCTTATTTTTTTGACGCTATTGTTTGTGTGAATGAAAAGCTACTTAAATTTTCTTTAGAAACTCTGCATTGTAAAAACGTTTTTAGGTTGCAAAACTTCCCTGATATAAAAACGATATCTTCAGCTAAAACAATACTTAAAGGAACCTATGGCAAAAGAATAATATGTTTAGCAAATTTTAGACCTCAAAAAGACCTTTTCAATTTAATAAAAGCTTTTGAAAATATTAATAAAAAATATGCAGATTGGACATTGCATTTGGTGGGTCAACAATTTAATGATGCCTATTCAGAACTGGTTTTAGATACCATTTCAAATTCATCTGCTTCAAGTCAAATTTATACTTATGGAAGCTGTTCCGATATAAAGCACATCTTATCTCAAGCTACAATAGGCGTATTGTCATCTAAATCAGAAGGTTTACCTTTGGCGCTTTTAGAATATGGTGCGGCAGGTCTTGGTGTAGTGGCAACAAATGTAGGGGATTGTAAAAGTGTAATACAGACCAATCATAACGGATTATTGGTACCACCTTCAGATTCTAAATTATTATCAGAAGCTATAAAAAAAATGATAACAGATTCGACTTATAGGATTTCATGTGGCAAAAGTTTATGCGATAAAGTTCAAAACGATTTTAATTCTGAAGACGCTATGAGTCAACTTTTAAAAATATATAATTTAAAACAGGATTGAGGACTATTGTTTACATAGGAAATCATTTAAAAAGTGCTAATCCAACCACTTTGGAGTTGTTAGTGTCTAAATTTAAAATAGAGGGATATAAAGTAAGGATATATTCTTCTTTTAGATTTAAATTATGGCGCTATTTGCATATGTGTTGGGGCGTATTAATAGCCCCAAAAAAGACATGTGTAATCATAGATACCTATAGCACCTTTAATTTTTATTACGCTATTAGTGTAGCCCTACTATGTAAACTACGTAACCTATCCTATATTCCTATATTGCATGGGGGGGATTTGCCAAACAGACTCAAAAAGAGACCTAAACTGTCTCATTTTCTGTTTAGTAATGCTTTTGTCAATATTGCACCCTCAAATTATTTGTTCGAGGTATTTCACTCTAAATTTAAAACAGTGGTGATCCCCAATTTATTGGATCTAAAGCAATATGAATTTCAATCACGATCGCTTGAGTCGCCCAGCTTGTTATTTGTGCGTGCTTTTCAAGACATTTACAACCCCTTAATGGCGGTAAAAGTCTTGCATCAACTTTTACATAAATACCCTCAGGCTAAATTAGGTATGGTTGGTCCGTTTAAAGACGATTCCATTAATAAGGTAAAGCTTTATATTAAAAGCAACCAATTGGAAACCGCTATAGAAATTACAGGGAAACTTTCTAAAACAGATTGGATTAAAAAATCTAAGGATTATAATCTGTTTATCAACACTTCTAAAGTAGACAACACACCAGTTAGTGTTTTGGAGGCTATGGCCTTAGGTTTGGTAGTAGTGTCAACGAATGTGGGGGGAGTACCCTACATTATAGAACACAAAAAACAAGGATTTTTGGTGGAATCAGATGATGAAGTTGCTATGGTGAAAGCGATTACTCACCTAATTGAAAACATAGATGTAGCGCATTCAATTAGAGAAAATGCCAGGCAAAAGGTCGAACATTTTGATTGGGAAGTTATAAAACACAAATGGTTTAAGATTTTTGATGATGTGGAGCAAATTAATCTATAAAATAGGAGAACGGTATAGGAATCCGTCAATTAAAACCTGGTTCAAATTTTTAAAACAATCGGAGTCTTGGACATTAAGCGACTTGCAAGATTACCAATTAAATCGACTTAAGTTAATTTTAGAAAAAGCGTATTTAGAATCGCCATTTTATAAAGCACTATTTGATGAAAAAAAGATACATCCGTCTCACATTAAGACTCTAAATGATTTAAAAAAAATACCAATTATTGATAAAACGACTTTAATCAATAATACTAAACATATCCACACAAATTTAACTCAAGTAAAGGGCTATAAGGCTAAAACCTCGGGAACAGGGGGGCAGTCGTTACAATTTTTTAGGGATGAATCAGCCGATTCATTCAATAGGGCTGCCATACAGCGCGGTTATTCTTGGTACAATGTTAAACCCTGGGAGCGCAATGCTTATTTTTGGGGGTTTAATTTTAGTAGAGTACAACAAATTAAGACCCGATCTTTAGATGCCTTACAAAACCGGTTTCGATTATTCAGTTTAAAATCGAGTGATTTAAAAAGTTTTGTCAGAAAATTAGAAAAAACAAAATACTTTCATGGTTACAGTTCCATGATTTATGAAGTGGCTCAGTATGTAAATTCTATTAAGGTGAAGCCTCAGTTGAATTTAAAATTAATAAAAGGCACTTCTGAAGCTATTTTACCACATTATAAGTCTGAAATTAAAAATGCATTTGGAATTCCCATAGTTTCGGAATATGGTGCCACAGAAAGCGGCATTATTGCTTTTGAATGCTCAAAGGGTAAATTACATATCAATATGGAGGGTGTTATTGTAGAGGAAATTGATAATGAAATTGTAGTGACTAATTTACAAATGACGTCTTTCCCTTTAATAAGATATAAGTTAGGGGATTACATTAAGCTGAGTTCTAGTAAAGACCAATGTGCTTGTGGAATGGCGCACCAAGTTATTGATGAAGTACAGGGGCGCATTGGAGAATTAGTCTATGGAAAATCACATACTTACCCCAGTTTGACCTTCTATTATATTTTTAAAAATGTATTGGAAACTCATGAATTAGGTATGAATTATCAAGTCATTCAAAAGAAAAAAGGAAATTTGATTTTTAGAGTAGACAAAGATTTAAATCATAAAGAACTCTT
>JBELHJ010000099.1:2655-5207 GCA_042091495.1 Bacteroidota bacterium | reverse complement strand
CTCAACATGGCATAGATGTCAAGACACTTCCTAATGGTACATATTTCCTAAATGTGCATTCAAATAATTCACCAACAAATCAGTATAAGTTTATCAAAAACTAAGTAGCAAAAGAACTACTACAATTAATCAAAACCTTCTAAATTAAAAACACCAAAAATGAAAAAAATTATATTTTTTATAATTCTAGGCATCTTCAGTGTTAACGCCCAAGAAGAAATTATTGCAGAATGGGATTTTAATAATTCCCTAGAAATGTCTGGAGGAAGCTATACAGGTCAAGGTACCACTTTGAATGCCTTTTCAGATCTAACTTTTGATAACGGGGCTATTGTCTTTGAGAATTTTCAATCATTTACTCCAAATTACCTTAGTGATTTAAATCTGTTACCTACAGGAAAAGTTAATATTGCTTTAACTTTCAATTCCTGGCAATTAACAGAAACCTCAAGTAATCCTAAGTTTATGATACGCTTAAAGGATATTAATAACAATGAAGTTACTAAATTAAGATTAGGGGTTACAAACCAAAATGAGGATTATAAAGCAACAGTTAATGGTAGTATTTTTAATAATAATAGTAATGGTTACTTTATAGGTGGAGGCCATTTTGGACCCAACTCTAATTCTAACTCCAATAAACACACAATTGGTATTACTCTAGATTTTGATAACAACACCTACGAAATCTGGAATAACCACCCAGGTAACGGCTTTTATTTCAATAACCCTGCAAGAACTGGAGAATTAATTGAAATACCTAATTCAATAGATAGTATTCAATTTAGTGTAAATACAGAAGAAAATGAATCTTTAAGTATTGACAAAATTCAAATCTCAAAAGGGGACGTAATCAATCAAACCACCTGTGAAAACGAATACTGGTTAGTTGGTGGAGCCATTACAGATACCGGATGGGATTGGACTAATCCTTTAAAATTAGACTGCACTGGCAATAATGTCTACAGGAAGATAGTACACTTCAACAGTACAACACCTCAGTTAAACAACTTTAGAGTATTTTATCAAGAAGGTGATTGGACAGCAGGACTAAATTGGTTACACTATGTTAATGAAGGCTACACCATAGATGCTTTATTTGAAAATTCCCTTGATGAAGATAATAATTTTGCGTTTACGGGTCCCAACGGGAATTACTATTTTGAAATAGATGATATTAATAAAACTATTACATTAAGTCCACCAAATAACACCTTAATAGTAGATGATATTTCGACCCAAACTTCAATTGCTTCTTCTAAAGACATTACTTTACTTAGTAATTATGGCGGTGTTGAATTTTCTATTGATACCCCACCAACTCATGGTGAAGTAGTAATTAATGGCCCAATTGCAACTTATACCCCTAATACTGAATTTTCTGGAACAGATACTTTTACTTACAAGGCAACTACAAGTGAACTTTCTAGTAACAGTGGTATTGTGACTGTTAATGTTTTTGATGTTCCAGATTTAACTTTAAATATAGACAAACTTGAAATTGGAGAGCACGACAGCTCAAAAATAACGGCTACCTTAAGTGGCACATCCCCTTACGATGTTGCAATTAATTTAAGTGCTACCAGTGGAACAGCCACAACAGATGATTACAATTTATTTGATGAAAATGGCGGTATTAGATATATAAAATTTGAGGCCTACTACAGTTCAGATGATGGTCAAGTTAATCTAGAACGCATAAAAGCTATTGATAAAAATGGAGTGGATGTGGCCTGTGGTAAATCTGGCTATGCCAACAGCTAT
This sequence comes from Bacteroidota bacterium, assembly GCA_042091495.1. Classification (GTDB taxonomy): domain Bacteria; phylum Bacteroidota; class Bacteroidia; order Flavobacteriales; family Flavobacteriaceae; genus JBELHJ01. The sequence goes on along the minus strand of JBELHJ010000099.1, from coordinate 3,443 downwards.
GAAAATGGTGGCTGGGCAAACAATGGGTCTAATGTTACCAACTGTAATGGTGGTTACAGATGGTCTAGTAATAGAAATGACCCAGGACCTAATGAAGAAAACCCACACTTTATTGTGGTAGACCTTGAGGATTATTATGATTTAGAGCGTATAGAAATTAAAGGAAATGGATGGGATATGTCCTATAGTGTTTTAACCTCATCAGATAACATAAACTGGGAAAACCTAGGCACCTATTACAATACTTATTTAGGAGATAAAAGCTTTAATGACTTATCATCCAATAGTTTTATTATTCCTCAAGGTGAAGTAACTGCAACATTTATAGTTAAAGGTATTGAAGACGGTATTCAAGAAGGCACAGAAACTTTAACCATCTCGCCGCAAGTGACCAATGCTAATCTAGTGTCTGATGCTACTTTTACTATCGATATTCTAGATGTGAATATCAGTTTTACACTTAAAGACGACGTTTTTGTTGGATTTAATAATGCCGAGTTTGCGTGGGGCGATTATGATCTTGATGGTGATTTTGATGTTGCCATTATGGGAGATAAGGGCAATGGCTTGGAAACGCTTATTTATGAAAACACAGAAATTAACGGCGTTAGAGAATTTATTAATACCAATCAAAATTTTGAAAAGATAGGCTACGGTACTTTAGAGTGGGTAGACCTTGACAAGGATGGTTATGTAGACCTATTTGTATCTGGCTTAAGTCAAACTACAGGCAAACCAACGTCTGTGCTTTACAAGAATACCATAGCTGATCAAATGCAGTATTTTGA
>JBELHJ010000099.1:0-2555 GCA_042091495.1 Bacteroidota bacterium | reverse complement strand
GTATTTCACAAGAGCTGCAAGTGATAAATTACATTACATTACTCTAGGAGGCATGGATACTTATGATGTATCTGCAAGTGGAAACTTTATCTCTTCTGCCATGTCAAGAAATAATGGAGATATAACAATTGCCGATTTTAATAATGACGGTATAGAGGATCTATTCATTACAGGAAAAAACAGTAACGATATAGGTGAAAGTACACTTTATATTGGAGCAAATGCTTACAATGCCTCTTACACTGCCTCGACTGAATTTACTTTTGAACCACTTGTTAATGCCACTTGTGAATGGGTAGACTATGATAATGATGGGGATTTAGATTTGTTTTTAGCTGGGCTTAAAACTGGAGAGGGTTTAAAAACGCTACTTTATGAAACAGAAGTTACCAACAAAAAAAACACACCACCAGCTAAGATTACCAATTTAACAACTACAGACTTGGGCGATGGTAATATTAAATTAGAATGGGAAGCGCCTCAAGACGATTTTAACGCTATTATGGGGTATAACATTCGTTTAGGAACAAGTCCAGGAGGCGATGAATTATCATACTTGTTGTCTAACCCTTCAACGGGGGATCTTTTAGTTAGCAAAACACCTACAGTGTTTAACACCTTTTATAATATCCAATTAGATCCTGGCGTATATTATTGGTCTGTTCAGGCAGTAGACAAAGGTTTTAAAGCTAGCCCATTCTCAGACGAACAAAATTTTACTCATGTTTACAATTGGAAAATATTAAACCAAGGTGGTATTGTTGATAAAACCATTCCAGCTCAAAACAATCCAATACTTGAGTTTTTGGATTTAGATAATGATAATGATTATGATTTGATCTATGGTCAAAGTGGTAATGGGTCTAAAGTATTTTCATACCAAGATGGCCTTTTGAGTTACAACAATAACTTTAATTTTAATTCTCAAATCCAAGAATTTGAAATTGGAGACTTAAATAACGATGGTAGTCTTGATGTAATTGGCATGATTGGTAGTACACAAAATGTAGCCTATCTCTCTGGTAACAATGCTACTTCATTTTCTATAGCAGAGTTGTTTGATCGTAAACAACAGGTAGCTGATTTAAATAACGATGGTAAATTGGAAGTTTTAAATTTTGGTGTAACAAGCACCAACGAGTTTTTTGCAAAATTTAATTTATACACCAGCCTGTTAGATGCCAACGAATCGGGATTTAACACCACAGATTTATCAAATAATTTTGAATCCATTAGTCAAATGTTTTCCCCTTCTTTTGATGCTGGCGATTATGATAATGATCAAGATATTGATCTTGTTATTAGCGGTGATTTAATTTTTGGTGAAAACATAACTAAAATCTTTGAGAATACTACCCAACCGGGCTCACAAACCATAACCTTTACTGAAACTGCTAATAATATTCCAGGTGTAAAAGATGGTTCCTCTACATTTATAGATTTTGATTCAGACGGTGATTTGGATCTTCTTATTTCTGGAAAAGACAATGTAGATAACGATGTCTTTGACTTGTATTTAAACACCGGTGATGGCAACTGGCCAAAAGTGGAGACCAATCTACCTGCCATGGAAAACACCCAACTAGAAATGGGTGATTTTAATGGTGATGGCCTTTTAGATGTGCTTATTTCTGGTCTTACTAGTGAAGGTGAGATTACAAAATTAATGGAGTATGTGGTTAACCAAGGATTTATTGAAAGCAGTTATGACTTAGGTGACTTTGCTAGTGCTAAATTTGGTTTTGGTGATTTAGATGGTGATAACGATCTTGATTTTGTGATTTCTGGAAGCAGTTCAACAAACAACCAGCCTTTGTTTAGAGTTTATTTAAATTACAGAAGTGAGTCTGCCACGGTTCTTGAAAACAACAATTCTATTTCAAGAAGTGCATCTCAAAGTTTTGTAAAAAATCAACCGCCAAGTAAACCTGGAACACCTTATGCTAACCTATTAAGTAAAGATGGCAATACCTCTATTGTAGAAATTGCATGGAATGGTTCTTATGATGATTCTACGCCATCTGCTGCCTTATCATACGCCCTCAGATTAGGCTCATCACCTGGCAGTGAAGATATAATTGCCTCTGGGGCTAGCCAAAGTGGTTTTAGAAAATATGCCGGTAAAGGGAATGCGGAACACAATACCTCATGGAAAATTGCACTTACTCCAGGTGTATATTACGCAGCTGTACAAGCTATTGATGCCGCTTTTTCAGGTTCAGAGTTTTCTAATGAATATGTTATAGAAGTTAAACAAGATGGGACTCTAGGAGTTAATAATAACGGTTTAAATGCCTTGAAAGTTTACCCTAATCCGTCCAAAAACATATTAAATATTGCAATTAATAATGAGATGACAGTGGAGTCCGTGAAGATTTCAGATTTATTAGGTAAAACTTATAATTCTAAACCGGTTATAAATGACAGTGCATTACAAATTAATGTTAGTAAACTTTCTAAGGGCTACTATGTTTTAGAAGTTGCTTTTTCTAACGGTAAATCATTCACTGAAAAGTTTATTAAAAACTAAACACAACATGAAACACTATATAAAA
>JBELHJ010000098.1:0-5328 GCA_042091495.1 Bacteroidota bacterium | reverse complement strand
AGAGTTTCTGTGGTTCCCAATCAATCGAAAGATAAACTATGGGTTTTTGCTTTAAATAAGTTATACCGATTTAGCCCAGGAAGATTGTCAAAAACTCCTGTAATTGATTCGGTCTATTTCCCTTCACATTTCCGTGGGGGTTTATTAGGATTTGAAAATATTTTTACCTTAAACGAGAACAGAGCACTTTTAGGTACCGCAAATGGCTACATTTTATATGATTTGGAACAAAAACAAGAGTCAAGTCATGAGGTTTCTATAACTTCTGTTAGCTATCAAAGTATAAATTCTGATTTAAATAGCGCAGCTATTGATTCAGCGCTAGTTAACCCCTATGAGTTTAATAATTTGGAATTTAAGGTTAATATTCCTGTTTATTCAGCTTTATCAAAACCAACATACAGGTATAAGCTTGAAGGAAAAAATCAATTTTGGTCTGACTGGTCATCCGAATCAAGAATACGTTTTGAAAATTTAAAATATGGAAAGTATTCATTTATAGTACAGGCAAAAATTAATGGTGTGATTTCAAAAAACAAAGCAAGTTTTAATTTTGAAATTAGTAAGCCTTGGTATTTATCTTCAACAGCTATTGTTGCTTATTTAGTAGTAGTATTACTTATAATATTTATAATTAATAGTGTTTACAGAGCATATTATAATACTAAACAACAAAAACTGTTAAAGCGTGCTAAACAGAAAATGAGAATGAATCAGTTAGAAACCAAACAGAAATTAACAGAACTTAATAATGAAAAGCTCAAATTAGATATTGAAAATAAAAATAGAGAATTAGCTATATCTACTATGAGCCTTATTAAGAAAAACGAGTTTTTAAACTCAATTAAATCTGAATTATCAAATGTGGATGGGAATAAGGAAATTAAAAATGTTTTAAGGATTATTGATAGGAATCTCAATAACACAGATGATTGGAAATTTTTTCAAGAGGCTTTTAACAATGCAGATAAAGATTTTTTGAAAAAGATTGGGGAAAAGCATCCAGAATTGACACCTAATGATCTTAGATTATGCGCTTATTTAAGACTAAATTTATCATCTAAAGAGATAGCACCATTACTCAATATATCATACAGAAGTGTTGAGGTTAAGCGTTATAGATTGCGAAAAAAGATGAAATTAAAGGCATCTCAAGGGTTAATCAAATATATTTTAGACATATGATATGCTATACATCATGTTGTTTTTCCACAACATCAACCATACATCATTGTAAAATAGAATTCAAATAATCTTGATGTTTTTTACTTAAGCCCTTTAAAATAAAGGCTTTTGAAGAAATGTAATTGTAATAATCGTAAAAAAAACCCTTATTTTTTAAGTTGTATAATTTTTGTTGCATCTAAAATTGCGAATAATACAATTAAATAGCTCTAAATTTAAAGAACTAATTAACGAGCTATGCATTACTGTAAGATTACATACTTATTTTTACTTTTTACCACCTTATCATTTTCTCAGATTTCAGATTTATCAGGAACTGTAGTTGATGAGACTGGCATGCCACTTCCAGGGGTCAATATCATTGTCCAAAATACAAACAATGGTACTAATTCTGATTTTGATGGAAATTTTTTCCTTAAAGGTGTAGCAGTTACTGCTAAAGTTGAATTCAGCTTCATTGGTTTCGAAAGCCTTACATATACTGTTGGGTCTATACCATCAACAATCATAATGAAAGAATCAACAGAAGCTTTGAATGAAGTTGTTGTTATTGGTTATGGAGTTCAAAAGAAAAAAGAAGTCACGGGAGCCGTAGGATCTATTTCAAGTGAAACTATAGAAGCTCTTAAGCCAACTAGAATTGAGCAGGCCCTACAAGGTCAAGTGGCTGGAGTTCAAATCTCTGCAAATTCTGGTGCACCCGGTAGTTCTTCAACAATACAAATTAGGGGCGTTTCAACAAATGGAGATTCTAGACCTTTAATATTAGTTGATGGTGCAGTGATAGAAGACTTAAGTGTAATTAATCCAAATGATATTGAATCTGTAGATATACTTAAAGATGCAACTGCAGGTATTTATGGAGTAAGAGCTGCAAATGGAGTAATCATAATAACCACTAAAGGAGGTCGTAAAGAAATGCCTACTCAGTTTGAGTATGATGGTTTTGGTGGATTCCAAACTACAACACGAAAAATTCCAGTATTAAATGCTACAGAATATGCACTTCTAGTAAATGAAGCTTTTGCAGCTAATGGTCAAGAAGCGCCTTATCCAGATGTTTCAGCATTGGGTCAAGGCACAGACTGGCAAGACTTGGTTTTTGAATCGGCTCCAATACAAAGCCATAGTTACACCTTAAAAGGTGGAGGGAAAAAGACAGCATTCGCTGCTGGCCAATCCTATCTTAGACAAGATGGAATTGTAGGTGGGGGGTTGTCTGCTTTTTCTAGAATGACTACAAGAGGTAAACTTGACTATGATATTACAAAAAACTTGAAATTAAATTCAGGACTGCTTTTTACATATACCAACAGAAGAGGATTGCCAGAAAACAGTAATGGGTCTATTTTGTACAATGCCTTAAATATGGCGCCTACAATGACTGTTTTTGATGATTTAGGCGAATACACTTTAGCAGAGGGGTTAGGGAATGAAATAGTTAACCCAATAGCTTTAATGAATAACACTTTTAATAGAACAAAGGTTAACAAGCTTACTGGTAACGTTGGGTTGTCTTATAAGTTTTTTGACAAGATTACGGCTACTGCAAAATACCAATTCAATTATGCCGATGTAGGGACCAAAGGATTCAGTCCTCTAGTATGGTATGGTAATGGTAAATTCTACAACACCTATACTGATGCTACCCGAACAAATGGTAATTCCAGTCTAACACTAAGAAAGGATTACTACAGAGACTATACTTTTGATGCTTATTTTGAGTATAATGATACTTTTGGAGAAGACCATAACTTAAAATTATTAGCGGGGACTTCTGTTTTTAAAACTACAGGTTTTTTTACTGGTAACACAGGGACCTATTTTTTTAATGAGAACATAAATTTTAATAATGCAACTTTAGATAACGCTGATTTAGTTCAAAATTGGTATGAATTTGGAGGGAATACTTTTGATACAAGACTGCTTTCATATTTTGGAAGACTTCAATATAATTATAAAGAAAAGTATATCCTTTCAGCTGTTGTTAGACGAGATGGTTCAACAGCATTCGGCCCCGAAAATAAATTTGGTGTTTTTCCGTCAGGATCGTTAGGTTGGGTTGTATCTGAGGAGCCTTTTTTGGCAGATAGTGATGTAATAAGCTTTCTAAAAATTAGATCTTCATATGGTATTTTAGGTAATGACCGTATTCCAGCTAACCGTTTTGTTTCTGCTCTTACTGGTGAGGCTGCTTATGTCTTTCCAATGGACCCTGCTAATGAAATTGTATTTGGAATTGCAGCAGGCCCGATTGCTAACCCCGAAATTAAATGGGAAAAGCAGAAGGCTTTTGATATAGGGTTTGATTTAAATTTATTTAAAAATCGAATAGACATTACGGCAGATTATTTTAGACGTCGTACAGAGGATCTTCTTGTTCAACCTCAAGTTTCTGGGTTGTTGGGTGTATCGGCTCCTGGAGCAGCTGCCCCTTTTGTAAACGCAGGAACTGTTGAGAATAAAGGATTAGAGTTTGCCATTGGATATAATGATAGAATAGGAGACAATTTCAAGTTTAAAATCAATTATAACATCACTGCTATAGAGAATAATGTATTAAGTGTTAGTGGTGGTAATAGTTTCCTAACTGCAGGGGGATTTGGTAATGCGAGTGTTCCTATAGCAAGAATGGAAGTAGGCCACTCTATTGGCTATTTCAGAGGATATAAAACCGATGGTTTATTTCAAACTCAAGATGAAATCGACAACTATGCCACCATGGATAATACCACATTTTCTCCAGGAGATATCAAGTTTGTAGACATCAACAATGATGGTGAGATTAACGAAGATGATAAAGTAGAAGTAGGTAAACCACTTCCAGATTTAACTATGGGATTGAATTTATCATTTAGTTATAAGAAATTTGATTTTGGTGCTTATGCCTTTGCATCACTTGGCAATGATATTGTTAGAAGTTATGAAAGAAATCAACAACTAACCAATAGAACAAGATATTTTCTGGAACGGTGGACCGGTCCAGGAAGTACCAATTTCCATCCTAGAGTTACTACAGATGCTAATACCAATTCTTTATTTTCCGACTTTTTTGTTGAAGACGGTTCTTATTTAAGATTACAAAATATTCAAGCAGGGTATACCTTTGAATTTGATTTGGACAAATCTCTTAGAGTTTATTTATCTGCAAACAACTTATTAACCTTAACTAACTACAGAGGTTATGATCCAACTATATCCAATGGTTCTCCCATAGGGCAAGGTATTGATTATGGGTTTTATCCCAATGCGAAAACATTCATGTTAGGTCTTAACTTAAAACTTTAAAATCATGACAAAAAGAATTTTTAAATACATAATACTAATATCACTTACTTTTTCTTGTAGTGATGATTTTGTAGACGTAGAAACAGACGACATTACATCAGATTCGTTTTTTACCACCCCAGAGGATTATGATTTAGCATTAATTGGGGTCTATGATTTGTTACAAAGTACATTCTTTAATGTCATGGTAGGAGAGATTGCTTCAGACAATACCTTAGCTGGTGGTGAAAGCCCAATAGATGCTCTTGGTATTCAGGAAATAGATAACATGACACATTTTCCAGAAAACCAACAATTAAGAGATATTTGGCAACACATGTATTCGGGCATAAACAGAGCCAATTTTCTGATACAGAATGAATCAAAATTAGATTTTGATGGAAGAGATCAAATCATGGCTCAAGCTAAGTTTTTAAGAGCTTACTTCTATTTTGAACTCGTAAAATGGTTTGGCGATGTGCCCCTGTCTGATACTGTTATTGAGTTTGGCCAACAATTCTCCATAGACAGATCACCAAAATCGCTAGTATATGAATTAATTGTTTCAGATTTGATTTATGCAAGAGATCATTTAGAGCATCAACTAACAGGCGCATCTTATGGTCGAGTCACCAAAGGAGCTGCACAAGCCTTATTAGGTAAGGCATATGTATACTCAGAACAATGGGATAAAGCTGCGGTAGAATTGCAAGATCTGATTACAAATGGGCCATATAGCCTATTACAAGGAAACGATTATTTAGACATGTTTGAAGAGGTACAAGAAAACAGTATAGAATCTGTTTTTGAAGTCCAATATACTGATCAGGAGGGAGGAAGCTTTGGATGTTTTACTTGTGCTGAAGGAAACATTGC
>JBELHJ010000097.1:0-5350 GCA_042091495.1 Bacteroidota bacterium | reverse complement strand
TTATTTCCAACACCTTGACTCAAGGCACTTACATATATGAAAGCGTGATTCAGTTTATCAACTTCCAGATATAATTTACCTTTAAAATTATCATAATATGTTTTAAAAAAACCAGAAATGGTTTTGAGTTCCTTGAAATCAATTTTTTTTTGAGCAAAACCACAATACAATTGGGTCAAAAAGATTACAATAAAAAATCTCATGGTGAAGGTATTAAAGTTAGTCTGCTCTTATTTACAATTAAATTAGAATCCTTTGTAGAAATATAAACGTTGCTTCAAGACTAATTCACAATTAACTTGAAGCTCTTCCCTGAAACTTTTAAAAGATATACTCCAGAGGCCACACCGGGTCTTAAACTCAATTCGGTTTGTTTAGAAGCTTCATTAAAAAAATAGGAGTGAAATGGGATCTGACGCCCGTTGAAATCAAATAATAAAATTTCAGAATCAGATGCAGTTCCAGAAATAACAAATCTGTCAGGATTAATTGGATTAGGAAATACATACATATTCTGATTTATTTCGATGTCTGAGAGCGTTGTATTAAAATATGTTTTTGCCTGCTCAAATGCTTGTTTTCCGATAACCTCTCCCATAATGCGTCCAGGAATATCATCGGCTGGGGGATGGATCCCACCCCATATTCGTGATAAGCTGCATTGATCTGCTGCATCTGCATAGGTAGCCCATTGTAATACAACAGTTTCGGTAGGCCCTTTCTCAAATACTAAAAAATCGTCTTTAGGAGCCTTAAACTCACCCATACCACCAGGAAAAAAAGGTGTTCCAGTAAATGCTGTTAAAACCTCAGCTGCAGCTCTAGAATAAGTGGAATGCCCAGAAACATATCCCGCAAAAGGAGGAGTTACAAAACTAGGGCGTTGATATGGCCACCACCTTTCACCTAAAATCCAATCTACACCTGCACTTGTTGTTTTTGGATTTTCTACATAATCATGCCCTCGCCAACTTTTGACCTTAATTTTATTTAAATTTTCATTGTTTAAACCTACTAAAGGATCAGCTGAATCAATGAGCTCTATATATCCTTCAATTAAGGGTATGCCTGAGGCGTTATATGATGGTTTTTCAGGGTTAGAACTTTGACCTAAACTACACATGTATCGAATTGCAGAAACTGGCCTGATATAATCATACCATCCCTTAACACTCCATGCAGCAATTGCTGAGTCATGCATAGCACCACCAAGTGCAAAATAGGATTTAACATCCCATTCTAAATCAGATAATATTTCATTTTGACCTTCAAAATTTTTATTTAATAATGGATTATCATTCACATAATTCAAGATTGTAAACCAATGTCCTGGTGGTGTTTCAGAATCAGGACCATCTGCCCAAAACTCTGCTAAAACTCTTGTATAATCTCCACGTTTAACCATATTAGATTCGTAAATATTTCCAGTTACAGGATTAGTTTGGTGGCCCATACTAAAATCACCTCCATCTAAGTAATTGTAATTTGATATGACATTATTTATTGATAAAGCTTCAAAATCTAGGTTTCCGATAGCTCCAGGCGAAATATCCCATAATACATTATTATTTGGATCTAAATGTGATCCCCAAACTGAAACCATAGCAAAACCAGATTTATAATCATTAAACCCATCAGAATTCAAAGGAGCATTGAATAAAGGTGGCTCTCCGGGATCTAAATAAACCTTATAATTATTATTATTTCTTGAATAGTTGATTTGTTGTGAAGACTTTAATGCAAAAGGATAAACTGAACCCCATTCTGGACTCAAAAAATCAGGGGTATTGTTATCTATTATATTTCCTGATTGATCAATAAACAATTCTAAAGTTAGGGGTTGCCAATTATTGGGATTAAATGATGAAAAATTTTGATTATCGTAACCATCTAATACTAAAGGCAAATTAATAGGTTCATAAAAAGCATTATCATAATTTGAAGCTTCTCTTGATCCGTCATTAAGACCAAAATCAATGAGTTGAGAGGCTAAATAGTTCCCTAAAGCTGCAGCATTACCATATTGATAAATTTGAGAATCATAAGACACATCATAATCTAGAGCTTGCATAAGAATAATCATGCGCTCTTGAAGATTATCAAAACCTGGAGTACCACTATACCTGTGACTTATCAACCTATACATTGCATATGAAATGGCTTCATTGATAGACTCATTTTTTGACTTAAATGCCGTAAATGAATCAAATTCAATCAAAATATTATTATGAGTCTTTCCTAAAAAATAAGTGTCAGCTACATCATCATGAACAGCCCAGATGTCATACATCAGTATACTCGAGTGGAATAAATTTCTAGCATGTACGGTAGGTTTTGCAAAATCTCCTCTAATTCCTTCTAAAAGTAATTCATTCCAAATTCTAGCTATTGATTTCTCAGCGAGATCGGCATTATATTCTAGCGCTACTAGCTTGGAAATCCACTCACTAGAACATTCTGAATTAAATACTCTTGCTGATATTTCAGCAGAATCAGTAACATGCCATTCTACAGAAACTGAATTAGTTCCTTGACCACCAACAATACGACCCCCCTTAACATGCCATTCTACATCTTGACCACTATCTAAAGGACATGAATAGGTTTCTAAATTATAATACATTGAAGATTGAGCCCCTTCAATGATTTTGGACTCCAAATAAGTACATGAACCATCATCAATAGAAGCCTCCGGGTTGTAATTACAAGAATTAGGGTCTGTACATCCCTCTATTTTTGTGCTAGGTAATACATTAAGATTTACTAATCCTGATGCTTCGGTAGCTTTATAAATTACATTTTTTGATATGTCATTATAGATATCAACTTGACCTGATGGCCATGTAATTTTAAGACTTGATAATTCGGTGTCTTCTTTAAATCCAAAATGAACTGGTTTAAGACTCTGAGATAACATACCAACTCCATTAAAATACCGTACTAAAGTACCGTTACTAGTTTCCATTTCAAGAGAAGTCCCAATACCATCTCTATTGGATAGTGTTCCTTCTAACTTAACTTCTAACCATGAATACTCTTCAGTGTTTTCAGAATGAATGACTTTATTTTCGTAAAAAAAGACATTATTGTCGGTATTGGTTAACACCAAATCAAGATCTCCGTCATTGTCGTAATCAAAATCTTGAAATTCCATTGAAAACGTATCTTCTGCTCCGAAATGTGTTCTACTTTTTAAATCAAACCTATTGAAACCTTGGGCATTTAAATTTTCATAATAAATATTCTGTTCCTTTGGTAAACTCTCAAAATCAAAGCCATTTGCTACTATGAGATCCTCATCTCCGTCCAAATCAAAATCTGCGAACTTTGTACCCCACCCCCAACCTGATGCTTTTACTTTTAAGTCATCGGCACAATTTATATATTTTGATGTCGCTGAATCAAATTTAAAAAGTGGACTGTCTGATCTTGTCGTAATGTAAATATCAAATTGTTGATCTAAATCAAAATCTCCAAAAGCAATACCCATATCATCAGAAGCGTAGTCTAAACCATAATCTCTAGATTGATCAGTAAATTGATGATTTTCATTATTGATATACAGCCTGTTGGTGTAACTAAAATCGTTAGTTACATACAAATCTATAAATCCGTCCTTATTAAAATCATAGGGAAATGCTGTAAAACTTGCAAAATTTCTAAATGCATTTAATCCTGTAGATTCTGTAACATTCTCAAATACTGTACCTCCTAAATTTCTATATAAAGCGTTTCCTTCATTACACTGCCCCCAATCACACAAAAACAAATCTAATAATCCGTCATTATCATAATCAAACCAGGTAGCACCCGTATAACCACATTCAGTAATTTCATTAAAACCTAATTCAGTTGTTACATTAGTAAATGAATTTGCTTGATTATTTCTGTAAATTAAAAGTTTATCATTGAACGTAAATACTAAATCGGGGTAACTATCATTATTATAATCTCCCCATGATACGCCAAATTTGGTTCCTGTTAAACCATAAAATTCATCAATACTTTCATCAATGGTATATAAGTCGAAGAGGCCCATTTCAAAAGTGATATCCTCAAAGGTACCATCATTATTATTCTGCATTAATCTACTATAGGTAACCGGATCATCTGGATTTTCTCTTGAATGAGCAACAATAAATAAATCTAGATCATTGTCATTATCAAAATCTGCAACTGCAACTCCATTGTTATTAGCAATGTCGTTCAAACCAATCTTGTATTCTACACGTTCAAAATTTTGTCCTGTAATCAAGAGAAATTTGAAGCATAAAATCAAAAAAAGCCAATTTTTTAAACTCATCTAGTTATCTTGTATGGAAAGCTCTACAATTTAAGATTATCCATTTAAAAATAAAATTACAATTTAGAGCTGTGTTAATGATGATGAATTACTATTTAATTAAATCGCTATATTGATAACAATCTTTAATACATAACTAACCACAAAAAAATGATAACAGACAAAAAAACTCAATATTGGAAAAAAAACATAAAGTACATTAGTGTGTTATTAACATTTTGGTTTATTATTTCCTTTGGATGTGGTATCCTCTTTGTGGGTCATCTAAACACTATATCCATCGGAGGTTTTAAACTTGGATTTTGGTTTGCACAACAAGGGGCGATTTTTGGCTTTGTAATCATCATATTTATTTACATTTTTTTGATGAATCGTCTTGATCAATCCTTTAAATCTTAAAATAATATGGATTTACAATATTGGATATGGATAGCTGTTGGCTTAAGTTTTACACTATACATTGGGATAGCTATTTGGTCTAGAGCATCCTCTACTAAAGAATTTTATGTGGCTGGCTCTGGGGTTCATCCCTTGGCTAATGGTATGGCAACTGCTGCTGATTGGATGTCTGCTGCATCCTTTATTTCTATGGCGGGGATTATTTCATTTAACGGTTATGATGGTTCTGTATATCTGATGGGATGGACAGGAGGTTATGTGCTTCTCGCCCTACTTTTAGCACCTTACTTAAGAAAATTTGGAAAGTTTACTGTTCCGGATTTTATTGGTGATCGCTATTATTCAAATACAGCAAGAGCAGTAGCTGTTTTTTGCGCCCTAATAGTGTCATTTACCTATATAGCTGGACAAATGCGTGGGGTTGGCGTGGTGTTTTCAAGGTATTTAGAAGTAGACATTACTACGGGAGTAATAATTGGGATGGCAATTGTTTTATTTTATGCTGTTCTTGGAGGTATGAAAGGTATTACCTATACTCAAGTAGCACAATATATTGTATTGATTTTTGCTTTCATGGTTCCTGCCATATACATCTCCTTTTTAGTTACTGGACATATTATTCCGCAAATTGGATTTGGAGCCTCTGGA
>JBELHJ010000096.1:0-5376 GCA_042091495.1 Bacteroidota bacterium | reverse complement strand
AGTCTCCCTCTCGCTACAATCGAGTCATCAGAAATGGTGACTCTTTTTTTTGCATTAAACTCAACTATAACAGATTAAGAAATAAATATAATTGAGCGCTAAACAGTATTTTACTAAATTCACTTTGGTTGTTTAAAAGGCGTTTGCTATCTTAGAATTGATAAAACCAAAAAAACAATTTCTTTCAGTAGTGATTCAAGTTCATATGAGATTGAAGATATTACAGTAGAAGAAATTACAAAGTATAAATCTCAAATTGTGGAGTCATTTCTCGAAAAATTAGACTTATAAAATGTCAGAAGTCAACTTAAATATAAATATTTGACCCAAACTTGAAGCAACTTACATTTTTAATTGTTCCAGTTGTAGCCTTCGCGCAAGGTTTGTATCAGCATTCATATAGTGGGGAATTAACATCTCATTCAAGATATATCTTGTCTTATGTGGAGACCCATGAACAAGCAGAATGGGTTTATTACAAGCTAAACTCAAATCTAGCCAACGGAAATATTGAGCGGTCAAATAATTTTAAAGAGGATTATTCAGTTAGCACTGGTTCAGCTAAACCATCTGATTATAAATATTCAGGTTATGACAGGGGACATCTCGCTCCCGCTGGAGACATGAAGTCATCATACACAGCGATGTCTGAGTCTTTTTATATGTCTAATATAAGCCCTCAAAACCCTTCATTTAATCGCGGCGGATGGAAAAAGTTGGAGTCATTAGTAAGAAGTTGGGCTAATTCAAGTGAAATACACATTGTTACTGCTGGACTTTTAACAGGTGAATTGACCAAAATAGGCTCTACTGGAGTTTCTGTACCTAGATACTTTTACAAAATTATTTATGCACCAAAAGAAGCTAAGATGATTGGGTTTGTAATGCCAAATTCCAAAATTAGCATGGGTCTATCAAGCTATGTGAAGTCAGTAGATGAAATTGAGAGTTTTACTGGGGTGGACTTTTTTTATGATTTAGATGACGATTTGGAAAACAAACTTGAGTCAAAATCTGATATTACTTTGTGGGATTTTTCGGCCTCCTCGACAACCTCCAAATCATCAACAGCTACTGCATTACAATGTAAAGGAATAGCGAAGACAAATGGGAATAGGTGCAAGAACAAAACCAAAAACGAAAACCAATATTGTTATGCCCATCAAAGCCAATCAAGTGACTATACATCTCCAGCTAGGAACAATTATGTAGGTAGATGTAATGCAAATACTAAATCAGGCAGTAGATGTAAGAGAAATGCATCTAGCGGGAGCAGGTATTGTTGGCAGCACAAATAATTTTTTAATTTTGATATATCAAAAAAATTAATAGAATAATTTTAATGAGAACATTTATTATTACTTCGCTAATATTTATAAACTTATCAGTTTTAGCTCAAACAAAAGAGTCCATCGAATTATGCCTTGCTCTTCAAGAGAATTCTTTTTCAAATAATATTGAAGCAGAAAAAGCTTTAGATAAAATACTAAATACAATTGGGGCTAAACGTAATTTTATTATTTCCCAGTGTAGTGAAATAGAGAATGCGGTAGCCATAAGCTACAGGGGTTTAAGATATATACTTTATGACAAAGCTTTTTTAAATAAGCTTAACTCTTATTCAAATAATTGGTTTGGTATGACTGTCTTGGCTCACGAAGTAGGACATCATATTAATGGACATTCTATAGACGTCCTGCTAGCATTGGGTAAAGTAGTAGAGCCAAAGTCACTTCAAAAAAGAAGAAAACAAGAGCTTGAAGCTGATGAGTTTGCTGCTTTTGTACTAGCAAAACTTGGTGCTCCACTGGAAGAAATTAAAAAAAACATTTCTTTAATATCAACTGATGGGGATGATTCATATTCAACCCACCCGTCGAGACAAAAGAGGTTAAGCGCCATTGTTTCAGGATACAAAAAAGCATTAGGAAACGGAAACTCAAATAATATTGATTATAAAGCTAGTTTAAATAATAAATCTAATGACTCAGAAATTTTTAATATTAATTATGAATTGCTAAGTATTGATTTAGATAAAGCAAATTCATATGTTGATTCTGGTGTAAATAATAATCAGCTTGGCAACTATTCACAATCTGGAAAACAATTTGAGTTAGCATATATTTACAGCGGTGAATTAGATTATCTTTATTTTTCTGCATCAAGTTATATCAACGCGGGCTTATACAGAGAAGCATTAAAAGCTTATTTGTATTTATTCAATAACAATTATGATGTTAAATTAAGAAGAGCTGAGATAGTCAAGAACATATCCCTCATTTATATTAATTTAGGTTTCAACGATTTAGCAATGGATTTTTTGAAGTTTGCTAGAAAACTTTCCCCAAAAGATGTTGGGTTAATTTTGACTGAAGCAGATTTATATCTTAAACTTGGGGATGAGGCACGGTTTGGTGCACTTATGCAAGAAGCTATTGTGCTTGACCCAAATAATGCCATGTTATATTACAATCTTGGCGTTGTAAACGGTAACGCGGGTAAACGTGACGAGGCTATCGCGTATTACAAAATGGCGATTGAATTAGACCCCACATACGAGGCTTCTTATTTAAACATATCATCTGTTATTTTAGAAGGTGAATCTTCTATTGTAAAACAAATGAATAATTTGGGAACTTCAGCTGCTGAAAATAGAAAGTATGACCAGCTTAAAGCTAAGCGCGAAGGTTTGTTTCTAGAAGCAGTTCTATATTTGGAACAATTGGTCAAGATTAACCCTAACAATGCAGATGTTCTTACTACACTAGAAAATATTTACAGAACAATAGGAGATGTTCAGAACTACAAAAGAATAAACAGAATGCGCTAAATAAATAACTTCACCTAAACCATAGTCATATCTTCTTCTTTTAGTTCAGCTACTTCTAATCCTCTTAAGTAGGTCAGAGATACTTTTATTATATTTGATACTTAAGCTTAAAAAGTTAGCGATGAAGAAGTTATCAATTACTCTATTGTTTATCCTATTTACCGTATCAACTAATGCTCAAAAAATATTTTCTGTAAGCTCTCAATTTGACGCAGATATAAAAGTTTATGTTACAGACTCTCAATTTGATGCAGATCTCTTGGTTTATAGAGTGGGTTCACAATTTGATGCTGGAAATAACGATGGTAAATGGTTTTTTGTTGATTCTCAATTTGATGCACATAAGAAGATATTTTTTGTAGACTCACAATTTGATGCTAATTTAAAAATCTATTTTGTTGGTTCACAGTTTGATGCTGGATGGAGAGATTCTTCTAAAAAATATTTATTATATTAAAATCCAAACAAATTAATATAAAATATGAATAAAAAAACGCATTTATATTTTTTCTTTTTTTTAAGTTTTTCATTAATTGCACAAGAAAATTTCTACACTCAAACTCTAAAAGAATTAATTGCAATTAAAACTCTTTTAGCAGAAAATAGAATTTCCGATTTTTCTGAGTTTACTGAAAAATATAAATACATTAACACAAATAATTTTGAGGATGGAAGAGCACTTTTTATAAAACCTTCTTACTTAGAAGATAAATCAGAAGATTATAATAAAGACAATTTAATAGTTGGGTTTTTAATGGGTGATGACCGTTTTTTACCTTTTGTAACCAAAACGAATGACGATGGCACTTATTCAATAGAAATAAGCAAACTTGAACGACATAATATTTTGGTTCGACTTATCGAGTCTATTCAAGTAGGTATGCCTTATAATATGTTCAAAGAAATGAAAGATAGTTTTTTGAACAATCCAGATTTTATTAAAAAAATGGATTTTGAAAATATTTCAAGATATAAATTTAGAGGAGGTCCAAAAGATAAAGTGTCTGATTGGCAAACATATACTGCATCTAATTTTACCTCATTTTTATCAGATGAGACTACACTTATTTTTACCTTTTTTGGGCCTGGTAAAATTGATTTTATTAGTATTAAAGTACCCAAGCATAATGATGCTGATTGGAATGATAAAGTTTCTGCCTTTTTTTTAATTGAGGCAATAAAAATTAGCGACTCTTATGCCGACAAAGAACCTTTCAATATTCCCTTTTTCATGTCTTTGAAAAATTTCAATGACAGAATATGGTTAGACAATTAAACTATTCATGAAAGCAAAGGTTTTATTTTTCTTGTCAATTTCAATTTTAGGATTTTCTCAATCCAGAGATTATAAAAAAAGACTTAAATCCGATTCTTTTAGATTTTTAACTCAGACAGAAGAAATATTTTATGTAAAAGATATAATATCTAAATCAACAGAATTCGGTTATGAATTATTAAGGTTAGAGGATGGCGAAATTATGCGAAAGTCATATCCAGCCAATTTTATAATACTAACCAAATCCTTAAGGGATCAGTACCCCCATTCATTTTTCCCCTCTTGGTCTGTTGGTACAATTGTAAAAAAAGTTTTCTTTTTGGGCACCAATCTTGAGAAAGCAATTCAGATTTGTGTAATTACTGAAATTGATCTAATCGAATATTCTAATGTTAGTAGCTCAACTATCAACAATTTTAATAATTCAACTATTAAATATCTTATTGATCACATTTCATTAAAATATAACATAGTATCTAATAAAAAGGTATTTGAAAAACCGCTTTACGAACTTTATAACGAAAATAAATACTCTTACGTTGATGAAATAAAATATAATTACAAAAAAAATGATTTCACCTTTGATGGCACTTTCTCCTATGCTACAAGAAGCGATTTAGTGCCAGGAAATGATGGGAGCTATAACAGGCACATATATTTAGGGTTTCAACATAATGACACACATTGGGAGGATCTGGTTAGACTTACAGACTTTTCGAAATCAGTTAGTTCAAATAAAAAGGATACCTTGAAAAATCTCAGAGACAATATAGGGGATACTAATATTGAGGACATAAATACTTATGATTTACAAGAAATGGTCCAGTTTTTTCTTGATGACTGTAAACGCAGTAATATAAAGGTCCCAAAAATCGAAACTCTATCTGCTACTTTTGAGCCATTGGATGAAGGTGTAATAGCTCTTGCTTATGGAATGAATGATGATGATAAAATTATAATTAGAGTTGATCCGAGTGCTTGGCAAAATTCGGGCTTAATAAAAAAGTGGTACGTACTTTACCACGAACTGGGACATGATGTTTTAAATTTAGACCATGGTGAGGGGGGTAAAATGATGTTCAATTTCGCTGATAGAGACTATAATTGGGACGAGTTCTACATTGATAAAGAATATATGTTTAATTATAAATTAAAAAGACAATAAACTTTCAGCTATGATTTTTTTAATGCATATTTTTAAATAAACTAAACCATAGGCATATCCTCTTCTTTTAGTTCAGCTACTTCTAATCCTCTTAAGTAGGTTAAC
>JBELHJ010000095.1:0-5419 GCA_042091495.1 Bacteroidota bacterium | reverse complement strand
GTGGAGCAGAAGGGAGTGAAGTCGAACTTTTTTTGCGAGGATTTAGGTTTATTTTTATGAAAAAATAAAATAATGAGTTGCAATAAGATGCCAACCCCGAAAGCAATCCAATAACCCGCATTAAAGGATGGACCCCTGACCCGGCAACATAAAATTCTTTGGTAGAGGATGCCCTAGACCAAATAGCAATTCCAATATAAAGTGTAAAGCTTAAGCCTACAGCTATCCATATCCAATATTGTAAATCCATGTTTTTAAGATTTAAATGATTTGTCCAGACGATTCATTAAAAAAATATAATATGATAATTACAAAGCCAAAAATCGCCCCTTGCTGTGCAAACCAAAATCCAAGTTTAAAACCTCCTATTGTTATGGTGTTAAGAAAATTTACAAGTAAGATTCCACACCCAAAGGAAATAATAAACCAAAAAGTTAACAACCAACTAATGTATTTTAAGTTTTTTTTTCAGTACTGAATTTTTTTGTCTTTAGTCATTTTAAAGGTTAGTTAAGTGTTTGAGATTTTAATCAAAATAGCGATTTAATTAAATATAAATTTACCTTAAATAACTCAGTACCAGATTTTAGTTTTATTTTTAATTGGATAATCTTAAATTGATGAGCTTTAAATACTTGATAATTATATGAGTTTAAAAAAGTGGTTTTTTTTGATTTTATTTTTCAAATTTCTCTTGATTTCAGGTCAAAATTTTGAACGTGTAGAACAAAAGATTGGTTTAGATCACATAGCTAATAATAATGGAGTAGCTGTAGCCGATTTTGATAATGATAATGATTTAGACTTATTCATTGTTGCTCATTCAAGAGAAAATCCAGATGATCCGCTTACTTACAGTAGGTTAATGCAAAATAATAATGACGGTACCTTTACAGATATCACTTTTGAAATGGGCTTTTACGACTTATATACCGTTGATGAAAGTATTGATGAATTTTATGGTTTAGCAGGAACCAAATTTGGCGTATCATGGGGAGATTATAATAATGATAGTTACCCCGATTTAGTTTTTACTTTCAATGACAAACTTTTAATTTATAGAAATAATTATGCAAATTCATTTACTAACGTAACTACTGAATTAGGTTTCAGTGAAGTAACTGAATGTGGTTACACAGGCGCTACCTGGTTTGATTATGATAATGATGGCTTATTAGATTTGTATTTATGTGACTGGGGCCAGTGTAATCAAGGAAATGCATTATACAGGAATGTAGGAGGTACAGCATTTGAGGATGTTACGGAATCCACAGGATTAAATGAATTTAGAAATTTTGCAAGTTACACCGCTTTTCCTTTTGACTTTAACAAAGATGGTCTCATGGATTTGTATGTTACAAACGATTTTAGTTATACTAATCGACTTTACATCAATAATGAAAATCATCAATTTACCGATCAGGCTGGTGATTATGGGTTAGATTATGCTTCAAATGACATGGGTATTGCTTTCGGAGATTTTGATTTGGATCAACAATTTGATATATATATTACAACAAGATCAGACAGTCCACTTTTTAAATTTGATTCAGCGATATCAAAATATATAAATTGTGCAGATAATTTAGAAGTAAAAACTTCAGGATGGGGATGGGGTACTAAGTTTGCTGATTTTGACATAGATGGTGATGAAGATTTAATTGTAGCTAACGGATTTGATTTTGAAAATTTACCAAAAGAGCAAAACATTTTTTATGAAAATTTTAATGCTCAAGGTAAAAATGAGTTTAAAATACAGAGCAGGCAAAACTTTGGAAATATAAACACGTATTCTGTAGAATTTCAAGATTTTGATTATGATAATGATGGCGATCTAGATTTGGTCGTAACCAACACGCGTAATAATCTTTTTTTCTATGAAAATAATATTATTGATTTTGAAAATATTCAAGACCTGTCGTGGTTAGAGGTTAAACTTGAAGGAACATTATCCAATAGAGATGCAATTGGAACCACCCTAGAGATTGAAACTACTAATGGAAATCTTATAAGGTATTTCAATGGTGTTGGTATGTTATCACAAAGCCTTAAACCGGTTCATTTTGGATTTAAAGAAAATACAGAGTTATTGAGTTTAACTATAAAATGGCCTTCAGGTCATGTGGATTTCTATAATGACTTATCAAAAAATGTGGTTTATAAGGCAACTGAAGCAACAGGACTTGTCGATCTTAATATAACTCCCAGCACAAAAATTGAAGGTTGCACGGATCCTAATTCGTGTAATTACAATCCAGAAGCCTACATTGACGATGGATCTTGCACTTATTTAGAGTCAGAATTTATTGAAGGACCAGAGCATTCCATTTTTTATGATACTGAGATTTATACCTATCACAATAGTGATGGTCAAAACGTTGAGTGGATGGTTAACGGCGGCAAAATAATAAAAGGTCAGGGAAGTGATACCGTATCTGTTGAGTGGGATCTTTCTAACGCAGCAGAAATTTTTGCTAGAGTTTATAATACGGAATGTTCAAGTGAATGGGTTTCTAAAGTAATAAGTCTAAGTTATGACCCAACACTTTCAGATAAGTCTATTGCAAGAATCTGGAATGAATTGGTTTTAGAAGGGATCAGAGGTGATTTTGCAAAACCCACTGTACATGCTAGAAATTTATTTCACTCGAGTTTACTGATGTATGATATCTGGGCTATTCATGATGAAATAGCTGACACTTATTTTTTAGGAAAGACTTTAAATAACACTTTTATTGAATTTGACGGTTTTAGTCCATTTAAATCTAAAACCGAGTCTATAAATGAAGCCATATCTTATGCCATGTATAGGTTAATAATTCAAAGGTATAGTGGTACACCTGGTTTTGATAATCTTCATGAGCGTATGATGATTCTTATGCAAGCTTTAGATTATGATGTGTCTTATGATTCTCATATTTATCAATATGGTAATGCTGCTGCTTTAGGTAATTATATAGCCTCTCATCTCATTGATTTTGGTCTTAATGACGGATCAAGAGAAGCAACAAATTATGATAATGCTTTTTATATGCCATCCAATTTACCTTTGGTTTTAGACGGTTATGAAAATCAAAATTTCTCATCATTTAATCCCAATAATTGGCAACCCCTTACTTTAGAATTGTTTATAGATCAGTCTGGAAATATTACTGATAACAATAACCCTGATTTTTTGAGTCCAGAATGGGGCTCAGTTTACCCTTTTGCATTAAAGTCATCACAACAAAATACTTTCTCAAAAAATAATAATAAGTACAAGGTTTATTTAGATCCTGGCGCGCCACCCTATTACGATGCAACTATAAATTCTGAAGGCTTTAATGACTATAAATCTGGTTTTGCAATGGTTTCGATTTGGGGATCACATTTAGATTCCAATGATAATGTTTTGTGGGATATCTCCCCTGGAGCTATTGGAAACTTGGATTTTGAAGTTTTATCACAAAATAATGTTATTTCAAATTACAACTACTTAGATGGAGGAGATTTTAGTTTAGGACACCAGGTGAATCCTATAACTGGAGATATTTATAAATCTAATACGGTTAAACGCGGGGATTATACAAGAGTTTTAGCAGAGTTTTGGGCAGATGGTCCTGACTCTGAAACCCCACCAGGGCATTGGTTTACAATTTTGAATTATGTGAATGATAATCCATTATTAGATAAAAATTTTGAAGGACAAAATGAAATATTGTCTGATTTAGAATGGGATGTTAAATCTTACTTCACACTTGGCGGTGCTATGCATGACGCTGCAATTGCTGCATGGAGTGTAAAAGGATGGTATGATTACATTAGGCCAGTATCTGCAATTCGATACATGTGTAGTTTGGGTCAAAGTTCTAATCCTGAAAAACCATCATATAATTCTTTGGGGATACCCTTAATTGAAGGATATATTGAGCTTATAATGTCCGATGACCCCTTAGTAGGTTCAAACAATGAAAATTTAAATAAAATAAAGGTTAAGAGTTGGCGAGGACATGATTATGTACAAAATCCCAAAACAACAAGTGCAGGTGTAGATTGGATTCTAGGGGAAAGATGGTGGCCGTACCAACGCCCAAGTTTTGTAACTCCTCCCTTTGCTGGTTACGTTTCAGGACATTCTACTTATTCTAGAGCTGCAGCTGAGGTGTTGAAAGCATTTACGG
Source organism: Bacteroidota bacterium (assembly GCA_042091495.1). Classification (GTDB taxonomy): domain Bacteria; phylum Bacteroidota; class Bacteroidia; order Flavobacteriales; family Flavobacteriaceae; genus JBELHJ01. The sequence continues at coordinate 1,259 of JBELHJ010000095.1, read as the reverse complement.
GATCTTCCTTTTTTCCCGGTGGAATGGGTGAGTTTAAGGCTCCTAAAGATGATTTTTTAGTTTTTGAGAAAGGGCCTAGTGAAACTGTTGTATTGCAATGGGCAACCTATGCAGATGCTGCAGATCAATGCAGTTTATCACGTATATGGGGAGGTATTCACCCTCCAGCCGATGATATTCCTGGACGCATTATGGGAGAGATTATTGGAAAGCAAGCATTTGAGCAGGCAAAATCGTTGTTTAGCAAAACGCTCATACATAATGAAATAAATCTGAATATTTATGTATTTCCTAATCCCATTAATCCTGACAGATTTATTATATCGGGAACTGCATCTGATTCTGAAATTTTTCTCTTTGACTTCAATGGACGTCAGATTCCTTTTCATTCCTACTATTTTAATGAAACTTCCAAACAAACTGAATTAAGTTTAAGACCTGGTATTGCTTCAGGAGTATATTTTTTAAAAGTTTCAGGGAAGAGCTTTAAGTTAATTGTTAATTAACCTTTAGGCTAAGCTTATATTTATAAAAAGGATTCTAATTTAATTGTAAATTAGGACAGACTAACTTTAACACCTTTACTATGAGATTTTTTATTGTAATCTTTTTAACTCAATTGCATTGGGGTTTTTCTCAAGAAAAAATTGATTTTTAAGTAGCTCAAAACCATCCCAGGTTTTTTCAAAACATATTATGATGATTCAAAAGGTAAATTATACCTGGAAGTTAATAAACTGAATCAATCTTTCATATATGTGAGTGCCCTAAGTCAGGGTGTCGGAAATAACGATTTGTCATTAGATAGAGGCCAGCTAGGTAGTACTAAAATTGTAAAGTTCATCAAAGCAGGGAATAAACTATTATTACTTCAGCCCAAAGGACACACCAATCCAAAATGTATTTCCAAGCGCTAATGTGTAAATGCTGTAAAAAGTTAGGTTTTGAATCTCTTTTTTTGGAAGCATCCAAAAAAAATATGATTCCTCCAATTACAGAAAACAAAATCCACCCTAAATAACTTGAAAAGGTAATGCCATAATATATTCCTGGATAGGTCCAAGTCCAAAAATTCATTAATACCGCTCCTGGGTCTATAATTAAGTCTGAAACAACCAACAATTACTTACTGCAGCCTCTGATATTTTAATAGAAATCTATATGGCAGAATCTGGTATTTTGAGAACCGAAAAAAACATTCATAGGTTTGGTATAGAATCTCAAAAAACACAATTGGCTATGTCTAAATTGTATTTATA
>JBELHJ010000094.1:2534-5630 GCA_042091495.1 Bacteroidota bacterium | reverse complement strand
ACATGTTATGTGCACTTGCTGCTTTGTTCGAAGCGTTTACAGTGTTGGCTTTAATGATGGTTGTTTTTATAGATTTCTCTCCTGTTTGCTCACAATTAGCGTTAAATAAAGGAATTTTAGGGCGGTCTTTAGCTTTCACTGTTTTTGTAGCTTTTGGAAATTTTACATATTTCATAAAAGCTTCAGGCCCCATTCTTATTAAATCATACTTATCCCAGCCTTCCATCATAAGTTCTTTTACGCGATCATACATAATGGTTTCTCTTAACTCTTCTTGAGTTAAACCCGAAGTTAAGTCGGCAGGTTCATTTGAAGGTGATATACTTTTAGCTTCAGGAATCACCAGAGGGCATTGTGTTAAATCTGCCGGATTATATGGCGTATTTCCAGGAATGGTTACTGCAGGCATTCCTTTTCTTGCTCTTGCTCTAACTAAATTTAATTTATCAAGTGCGTCTTGGGTAGGGCCATTGAGTTCGTTTTCAGCTTCAGCATAAATCATTAATACATCTGCATATCTCAGCACTAAGCAATTTATATCTGTGACATTATTACTTAATGGCGGTGCTACATGTCTGAATTTCCAGGTTTCAATTTTATTGAGATCTGGTTGTTCTCTGTTGAAATAGGCTTCCCCTCTCTTAGGATCCCAATCTACTGAAATATAGGCTCTTCTTGGGTCTGTTGCATCAAAATGAGGGTTTGATGGTACTAAAGCATCACTATTTTCCTCCAAAGAATAAAAACTTGGGTGCAACTTGAAACGGCCATAGCCTTCTTCAAGAACCTTAGAGTTTTGCCAGCCTCCCCAATCTGCGCCTTGGTCAATAAGGCTCTTATATTCAATATTGAAAATTATTTCCTGATTGTTTTCGTTTGCCGGTGTAAATAATTGTGAATAATCATCTAAGAGGGTATAGTACCCTAAATCAATAACTTCTTGTGCGTAATCTTTAGCTTTTTGGTAATGTGAAGCGCCTTTGTTAAGTGGCCAGCCAGCCATTGTTAAATGCACTTTTGCAAGAAGCCCTTTAGCAGCTCCAACAGTAGCTTTAGATATTTCAATATCTGAAAGGGCGTTTTCTTCACCAGAATAATAAGATGGTCTTAAGTGGGTCTCAGCAAATTCCAAATCAGCAACAATTTGTTGGTATACTTTTTCTATGTGAGCTACTTTATTATCTCTTTCACCATTTGGTTTTAGAGAAATTTCGTATTCCTCATCTACTTCGGTCACAATAGGTACGCCACCAAAGAATTGCGTTAGATTAAAGTAAATAAGTCCTCTTAAAAAACGGGCTTCAGCAATCATGCTGTTTTTTAAGTCCGTATCCATTTCAATAGTCTCTACTTTATTTAAAAATAAATTGGCATTATAAATTACACGATAACCAGTACGCCAATTATTAATAAAATATTGGTTAGTAGAATTGTAATTATAGTTTTGTAGACGGTTTCCATAAATGGCAAGGGTCCCTTCTGTTCCCATTAAGAAATAATGGTTTCTAAAGTAGTCTCTCAAACTACTATAAACACCATTTAAGCCACCCTGTGCTTGCCCTTCATCTTGATAATAAGCATCTAAGGTTAAGGTTGTTTTAGAGGTGTCTTCTTCAAGGTCCATACAAGAATTGAAAAGCAATCCTACTATAAAAAGACCTTTAAAAATATTATATTTTGAATTTTTCATGATTACTGATTTCTAAATTAAAAATTAATTCTGGCTCCTAATCTTACATTTTTAGTTCTTGGATAAGCACCATAATCTAATCCCTGAGCTAAGAATTTATAGCGGCCACCCATAACAGATGTTTCTGGATCATTACCAGAGTAGTTGGTAATGAGAAAGAAATTATCAAGATTTACGCTAAACTCAATATTGTCAAAAAATGCTTTTTTAAGTTGTGACCCCAAAAGATTATATCTTAAACTGATGTTGTTGATTCTTAAAAATGAACCATCTTCAACATGACGACTTGTAAGTCTTTCATCAACAGTATTGTATCTTGGGTGAAGCGTATTTGTGTTTTCTGGAGTCCATGCATTCATGTTCTCTAATAAGGTGTTGTAATTTTGTTTTTGTGCCGTGGTATATCTCCAACGATTACCATTTATAACATCATTTCCATATCTAAACGAAGCCATAATACCTAATGATAAATTTTTGTATGAGAATTTGTTATATATCCCTCCAAAAAAGTCTGGTTGTGCTCTCGCTATAATCGTTCTATCATCAGGAGTAATTTGACCATCTCCATTAATGTCTTCAAATTTTGGATCTCCTATAAGCGTGCCAACAGTTCCAACATCTTCTGCCACACCATCTTTAACACTCATAGAGGTGATATATCCGTTTTCATCTCTAGTAATATCAAAATCACTTTCATCATAAATGCCTGCTTGTTGATATCCAAACCAGTTTCCAACATTTTCACCAACCTTCAGAATTAAGTTGTCTTCTTTCATGCCTTTAGCATTAAAAAGCTGAAAATCTACACCTCCTAAGTCAAGTACTTCACTACGGTCAAAAGCAATGGTGAAATTAGTCTCCCAACTAAAATCGTTGGCTTTTATGTTAACCGTGTTTAGTGCAAATTCCAGCCCCCAATTATCAATATCTCCAGAATTTTCCATTCTTACATCAAATCCAGAAGATGGTGGTAAAGGTTTTTCTAATAACATGTCACGCGTTTGTCTTAAATAAGCATCAACTGTAAACTTTACTCTATTATTTAATAAAGAAGCGTCGATTCCAGAGTTAAATTGTGCTGATCGTTGCCAAGTTAGACTGGGGTCAACATTTACGGTATTTTCATAGCCAGTCACGTCTGTTTCTCCATAATTATAATAGGCTACATTTAATTCCCTTCTTGAGTTGTCATTTCTTACCCCACTGGATCCCGATTGACCATAAGATACTCTCCATTTTAAATTGTTAATGGTCTTAGAATTTTTTAAGAAATTCTCATTACTAGCAGTCCATGCAAAGGCTGCAGATGGGAATCCTCCCCATCGATTATCTTCACCGAATCTTGAATTGCCATCCAAGCGGTAAGATGCAGTAAATGAATATTTGTTACCATAAACGTAATTAAG
>JBELHJ010000094.1:0-2434 GCA_042091495.1 Bacteroidota bacterium | reverse complement strand
CATCCAAGCGGTAAGATGCAGTAAATGAATATTTGTTACCATAAACGTAATTAAGCCTTGATAATATACCAATACGCTTTTGTTCATTAAAACGCCCTCTGGTATTTTGGAACGCAGTACCTGCTTGGATGTTATTGGCGCCTCCGGTATGATCTTCATCATAACCTCTCATTTGAATTTGTAAACGATCCATCACTTTATATTGCTGTGTGTAACCTAAAAGACCATCTATTTTATGCTTACCTAATTTTTTCTTGTAATTCAATAAGTTATTATTTAAGTAATCTAGATTTCTTACACTTGATCTAATAACCTGTCCTTTATTTTGGGTTCTTCCTCCGTTTCCAAATTGAGGTGGATTGTATGTTTTTACAAAATTACTCCCTGTACCTGCTCCAACTAATACGGTGGCTTTAAGGTCATCGGTTAATTGGTATTCAAACTTCATGTTGCCTCTGAAATTATAGTTGATATTTTCATTTTCTACATTTTCAGCTTGGTATAAGGGATCTCCAAAAAATTGGTTGCCCTCATCATCAATAAGTTCATCTTCATCAGGGTCTACATAGTCAGCTCCAGCATATGGGGGAGTTCCTAGTACTCTTAAGAAAAGACCCCAGTTGTTTTGAAGTCTGCCACCGCCACCAGCGGGTCCATATTTTTTAGAAAAAGATGGCGTTAATACTGTAGAAAGCGTTAACCTATCAGTAAGTATGTTTTTAAGCTTAGCATTAAATGCAAAACGATCAAATCCAGAATTTACAACAACGCCTTTGTTTTGTAGAAATGTTCCAGTATAGTTATATCTGTTTTTTTCTGTACCCCCACTTACATTTAACGTATGAGAAGCCAAAGTTCCAGTCCTAAATAATCGATCTTGCCAGTTTGTTGAGGGTAGGGCAGCTCTTTCTTCTGGAGTGTATCCCCCTATTGAGCCAGTATTTCTAATATCATCTAGTGAATTAAAGGTAAGATAATCATCATCTCCCTGCTCCAAGCCAAATTTTTCATTGTAGTACGCTGCAAATTCTCCAGTTAGAGGTATTATCTCATCAGTATTATAATCAAGTTCTCCGTTGGCGTCTAATCCATAACGGTATTGATTGTAGAAATTTTTTCGCGCCTGAACTTCAAACCATTGTTCTGTATTTAACATAGGTAGCATTCTATCATATGGTACCTCACTAATTGCTACCGAAGTGTTAAATTGAACTCTTGGCTTTCCAATTTTACCTGATTTTGTAGTGATGATTATAACACCATTAGCACCTCGGTCTCCATAAATGGCAGTTGCTGAGGCATCTTTTAATACTTCAATAGATTCAATAGAGTTTGGATCTATAAAATTTAATGGGTTGTTATCTGGAGCTGAATCATACCCCGAATTAAATTCATTTGCCTCTTGGTCGGGCTCATAGGGAAATCCATCTATGACATAAAGTGGTTCAGAGCTTGCCGATAATCCAGCAGCACCACGAATATTAATTTTAAATCCACCCCCTGGAGTACCGTCAGAGGTAGTAACTTGCAAACCGGCAACACGACCTTCAAGGACTTCACCAATAGAGTTCATTTGAGTTCGCTCAATGGCCTCCTGCTTTACTGTAGACGTTGCACCTGTGGCATCTCTTCTTGTGGTAGTTCCATATCCAATGAGCACGACCTCGTCTAATTCATTGGTTGAAAGTATGACATCAATTTGAGTTTGACTGCCAATATTTACTCTTTTATCTTCAAATCCTACATAAGAAATAATTAAGTCATAAGCATTGCCGCTTACATTAATTTTATAATTACCATCAAAGTCAGCAGTAGTTCCCTTTATAAAGCTATTTGAGCTATTTTCTTTAACTAGAACAATAGTGGCACCAGATAAGGGTTGTCCACTTTCATCACTAATGTTACCGTAAATTTCACGTTCCTGAGCTGCTAGATTAAAAGAGGAACACAAAAAAAGTCCGAAAAGTAACTTTAGGTGTAACTTAAAACATTGCATTTTTTTTAGAGTTGTAAGTATCATTTGTATTAGTTCATAATTTTTAATTAAGTAAACTTAAGGGTAATCCTTTCAGTATTATGTTGCATATTTTGCAATAAATGTTGTTAATATTTCATTTATGATAATTATAACAGCTTAATAACACAATATTCACAAACACACAAAATATGCTTCAATATAATTGTATAAGAAGCGATTAGAATTTTCTATAGATGAAACTTTTATTGTAGGAAAAAGAGCACCGTATTTTGCGTTTTGTTTTAAAAAAGCAAAAAAATATCTGTGAAATAGTATTTTATGTAGATGAAAGCACTATATTTGCAGCCTACTTTTATTTTCATAATAAGGTGGTTAGTTAGTTAGTTAGTTAAAAGGAACAGTTTTACTGTTCCTTTTTTGCTTTTAACCACTAATTTTTTGTAGGAGCTCTCTTAT
>JBELHJ010000093.1:0-5645 GCA_042091495.1 Bacteroidota bacterium | reverse complement strand
GTAGACATAAAGTGGTGGTCGGAATGTCTAGATAATTCAAGCATAATTAATCTACCAATAGGGTGGTTAGAATTCCAGGAATGAATTGGTAGAGTTCTTTCATATCTAGACCCTTTTTTCTTTCGGCTTAATCCGTAATGCTCAATATAATTGACAGTTTCAAGCATCAGGATTCCAATGCAAGCAGAACCTGCAAAAGCAAGCATAGTTTTTAAACCAAAAATCAAAAAAATTAGCAATAAGAATAATAGTTGAATAATCTGAAATATTAACATTTGGTTTTTAACACTAACCACAGGGATGCTATTATTGTTACATCTGACGGCTTCTAAATGCCAGGCAGACTTCCAACTTCCAATTAGTGTCCTTGGAAAAAAGTGGTAAATAGATTCTCCTAAACGACCTGATGAAGGGTCCTCGTCCGTAGCTACATTTTTATGATGTCCTCTGTTATGTTCTATAAAAAAATGCATATATAATGATGTCATTAAAAGTAATTGACTCAAAAATTGCTCGTATTTTTTGGTGCGATGACCAAGTTCGTGAGCATTATTAATGCTTAATCCACAAGACATTCCTAAGGCAGTGATATATCCTAGCAGCTCAAATCCAATAACTTCGCTTTGGTTTACCTTAAGTAAGAAATAAATTAGAATGAAAAGATGCAATGGTACTAAAGCATATAATAAGAAGTCATAAATTTTATCTTTAGATGCAACTTCTTCCTCTAGTTTTGATAGGTTAACTGTTTTACCAGAAGTAAATAACTCTATAAAGGGAACTGCTACGAAAACATATCCAATAGCAAGGAAAGTATATGACCCTCCAAGTACCATAGAAACTATTACAACTGTTGGAATACTATAGGCTGCCAAATATTTGAGATGCCTTAAACGCATAGCATTAACTTTTGCTCTAATTTACAAAACACATTTCAAAATTAAGGAGAAAAACCTAAATGAACTCCTGCCGGCCTAACCATCGAGCCATTAACTTTTATGATTTCATCGCCAAATTGTTGTCTGGTTTGGTTTGCAAAATTTGTCAACAGTTTTACCATTTCAGGATGAAAATCTGATACATTTACGGATTCAAAGGGGTCTGTTTTTAAATTGTAAAGCTCTGCAGATTTAATAGAAACAGGGATTCTTTTACCTTTATTTCCATCATTTCCACTTACTATATTATAGGATCTGTAGGTATGAGGAAGAATGAGTTTCCAATGATCCTTTCTTACCGCTTCTAGCTTATATTTTTGATTATAGTAAGCTATAAACTCTCTTTTGGAATTAATATTTTTATTGAGCCAAGATTCGGAGAGATCAATACCATCAATAGGTAAATCAGGTTGTTTCCCGTTAATAATATTAATTAAACTAGGCATGATATCTAAAGTGCTAGCTAAGCCATTATTTTCATAATTAGCAGGTATTTTTCCTGGCCATTTTATTATGTAGGGCACTTTAACGCCACCCTCCCAACAAGTTCCTTTACCCTCTCTCAAACCACCAGTACTTCCTGCATGATTGCCATAGTTTAACCAAGGCCCATTATCCGATGTAAAAATTATAATCGTATCATCAGTCAAATTTAACCTTTGAAGTTGTTTTGTGATTTGTTCCACAGACCAGTCTATTTCGTTTACAACATTAGCATATAAGGTTTGTTTTTTATCATTAAAATCTGATGTTACCCCCAAAGGGATGTGAGGCATACTATGTGCTAGGTATAAAAAGAAAGGTTTTTTGCTGTTTTGATTTATAAATGTTAAAGCTTCCTCGGTATATCGTCTAGTGAGTTCACCTTGGTCATCCATACTGGTTATTGTCTCTACAGCATTATTTTGTCTAATTAATGAAAGTTCAGGGAGATTGGTTTTATAACTATTAGGTTTCACTGGTGAACCATCTATATCGGATCTCGGCCACATGTCGTTAGAATAGGGAAGTCCAAAAAAATAATCAAACCCATGTTGAAGCGGTAAAAAAGATTTTTGCCAACCCAAATGCCATTTACCTATACAAGCTGTTTTATAATTTTTATCTCTGAACATCTCTGCCAATGTATATTCTTGGGTATTTATGCCAATTGTATCTTTGTGGAATAATACACCAGGAATACCAATGCGTGCTGGGTAACATCCAGTTAATAATGCAGCTCTTGAGGCGCTACAAACAGGAACAGGGACGTAAAAATTATTAAATTTTGAACCTTCTAAAGCTAATTGGTCAATGTAGGGTGTTTTAGTTGGGCTGCCATAACAACCCAAATCACCATAACCCAAGTCATCAACAAAAATGACGATGACATTGGGTTTTTTTTTCGATTTGAAGTATGAAGATATATTAGAAGTATATGTAAATACTGAAATAAGAACAAATAAAAAGGGTTTAATTGAAATCAAAACTTTATTTAGTTTTTAAGAATCACTTTAATCAATTTTAATTTGTATAGATTTTTGTGACTTCAAATGATCAAAGTTAATAGGATATACGTTACCATTTTTTAAGGTCAATATGCCCTTGTAGTTACCATAAAATCCATTGAATTTAAAAGGTTTTTTTGGATTTATATTAGTATCCAACTTTGTGCTCCATGTTTCTTTAATAAGTTTTTTTAAAGTGTCAAAAGCGGGTTTTGGAGAAAAATCACTCCTTAAAATACCTGCAGCATGTCCTCGCCATGCATTACGATCGGTTAAATTCCACATGGTAATTGCACCTACTTTAGGATGACTGAAAACAAGGGTGTAAAAATCTTTTAAATAAGCAGCTTGGTAGGATTCCCCTTCTGTACTTGTTTCTAAATTTAACTTTTCACCTTTTCTGTTTGCCTTATCTCTTTTGTCTAAAAATACTTGGTGGTCTTTCCAGTTGTTAAATTTTGGAGAGCTCGTAATACTCAGTTCTGTGAACTGAATTTCTTTATCATAAACAGAGAAAGACTCAATAAGTTCCCAAAGTTCTGACTCTGAAAAAATACCATCAAAAGTTTGCATATGCGCCTGCATTCCAATGGCCTGATAGGGTATGTCATTATCAGTCATTTGTTGATTCAATTCGTGAAAGGCAGGATCAGAGGGATTGTAGTGGTTGTTTACATAAATTTTGTTAGAATTTATTTCTTCAACATAATTATATAAATATGCCATGGCAGGATAAATACCACCTTTAAATTTTACCCATCTACTAACACCATTAGGTTTCACATGATTTTTAAATGGTGCCACGGGTTCGTTATATACATCCCAATAATCTATTTCAGGATAACTGTTTATGAGTTGAGGTATTTTTTTATTTATCAATGCATCCATTTTAACCATGTCTTCCATATTTACAACCCAATCCGGATTGGACTCATGCCATAGTAGAGGATGCCCCTTTAGTGCAATATTATTTTGTACCCCCCAATCAATAACAGTATTCAATGCATCATTAATTTTTTGTTTTTGTTTTTTGTTTCTTCTTTCGTCTGTGAGATACCAGTAAAAACCAACAGTAGCAAAATTAAATAGCGATTTGGTGGCATCTAGATAAGGTTGAAAAGCATCTGTACCGTAAAACCCCCTAGCTTGTGTCATAGAGACACCAAATTTAAAATCATGACTCTGTAATTCGAGATCTAGTTTTGCATTAGAAGGTAATTTTTTTCCATTCGCCAATGTAAAAGTGAGGTTAGTAGTTCCTTTTCTAATACTATCAATTCTTGCATTTGCATTTTCTAATTGCCAAGGCTCATGTTTTGCATGCATTTGAGCGTATACAGACATCTGTAAAAAGAGTATCGAAATTGTAGTAATAATTTTCATGTCATTAATTTATAAAAGTTAACTGTTTGCTAGCCAAAACAGCAACTCAATATTTTAGTGAAATCTCATTTTTTATAGTAATCAATTCAAATGTGATATCATCATCGCAGGCTTAAGATTGAATCTTTTCAGAATTGAAATAAATAGTTTAGAATGGCAAGTAGATCTCACCTTTTAAGTAAGTTACCGCCTGACCTTTAACAATAACTCTGTCATTATCAAGGCTACACTTAAATTTTGCAGTCCTCTTAGAATGTTGAAAAGCATTCAAAGTAATTTTATTGAGTCTTTTAGCCCAATAAGGGACAAGTGTACAATGAGCGCTACCTGTTGCTGGATCTTCAAAAATAGTAGCTTGTGGCGTGAAAAAACGTGTAACAAAATCAATGTCATTGTCATTTGAAGGCGCTGTTATGATAATACCTCCTGGATTGAGATTTATTTGATTTAAAAGTGCAATATTAGGATGAATAGCTTTAACATCGTCTTCAGAAGGATAAACTAACAAATAATCTCTGGCTTTATAAATTTCTTGGGGTTGGATATTTAAACTGTCTTCAATAATTTCTGGTAATTCAGAAACTTTACCAGGTCTACAGGGCAGATTTAAAATTAAAAAATCGTCCTCTTTTTTGACAGAGATGAGTCCACTTAAAGTTTTAAAATTTACTGTATCTCCTTTGTAATTAAGTTCATTTAAAATAACATGTGCAGTAGCTAAAGTAGCATGACCACATAAATCAATTTCATATTCAGGAGTAAACCATCTTAGGTTGAAAGTAGTTTCATCTTCTTTTGTAAAATATGCAGTTTCAGAGAGGTTGTTTTCTTGTGCAATCCGTTTTAAAGTAGTGTCATCTAGCCAAGAATTTAGAGGGCAAACTGCAGCGGGGTTGCCTTTAAAAATTTCATTGCTAAATGCATCGATTTGATAAATAGGAATTTGCATAGCATAAAGCTAATGAAAATAAGCTAATTAAGTTTTGGAATTGTCTTTTTTATAAACATGGGGATTTTCAACAATTCCTTTTTTAAATAGTTTGCGAATTCCCATTCTAAGAACACTATCTATCTTTAGTAATTGATTCACTAAATATTGCCCAGGTCGACCTCTAAACGTGGTAACATGAAAACGATCTAAAGGCGTTAAGGCCAAGTCTGAAAAGTAATAATTAGATACACAATTTCTAGATCTATCAACAGTTACTTTATTTACAGAATGCCATGATTTTTGGTGAGTAGCCATGACTACCAAACGATTACTTTTTGAGTGAATCGTTACAGGAGCGTTTTCAAGTCCGTTTGGCCAAAGTTCTAAGTGTCCACCATTATTATTTTCCCAATTTGTAGATACATAATATAATAGATTTAAAACACGCCAACGGTTTCTGTCTTTATCATGAGAATTGTCTAAATGGGGATTGAGAAATTGATCTTTGCCCATAGAAGAAATACCTCCAGCATATAAATTTGAGTCAGGATATAAGTCATTAATACCGGTGATTTTTTTTATACAATCTACTACATGGTCTTCTTGGAAAGCATAAATAACTTCCTCAAGTAAGGGGTGATACCTATTCATTTGTGCAGCAACAAATTTATTTTCTTTTAAACTCTTCTTGAGTTGCATTTCCTTGTGGTCTGGAAAATGATTGTTGATTTCTGTAATAAGTTCAGGAGGTAATAAATCATCAACAAAGAAATAACCAATGGTGCCACTTGAGTCATTATATTGCTGTATCAAATGTGTTTCATTAGTTTTTAATTTTTCACTAATACATTTAGCTATAGATGCCCTGTCATTTTGAAGCATAAAAATTTTTAATGAATCATTACT
>JBELHJ010000092.1:5438-5663 GCA_042091495.1 Bacteroidota bacterium | reverse complement strand
CTATTTATACTGTAACTAGCACTACCTGATTCAAATTCAACAGTAAGTGTGGTCTCCGTATCTAGAGAGTTGAAACTTTTTTTAAACTTATATAGTTCATTAATAGACTGGAGATTTTGACCTGAACTTAGATTAATTGATGATATTGTGGAAGAAGTTAAGGCTCCCTCTCTTGTTATGTAAGTCATAATATGATCTGTACCTGCACTGCCATGGGGTGTTTGT
>JBELHJ010000092.1:0-5338 GCA_042091495.1 Bacteroidota bacterium | reverse complement strand
CTATTTATACTGTAACTAGCACTACCTGATTCAAATTCAACAGTAAGTGTGGTCTGTATATCATTAGGATAATACGTCTTTCTAAAAGAATAAGACTGGTTCAACTCTTCAAGATTTTTACCATTAGATAAGGTTATTGAAGATAAGTTTTGAGCATAATGAGAAAATGTTATAAAAAATGCTGTAAAGGCTAGGTAAAGTTTTAAAAGTTTAATCACTGTAATTAATTTAAGTTAGTTAGTCTAAAATTGATTATTAATGTACAACTATTAGTTTTAACTTAATATTAAATATTTGATAATCAGTTTAGTAATAAGAAAATTGCAAAATAAATGAATTAAAATTCTAAAATGATAAAATCTTAAACATTTAATAATTTATAATAGATACAGAAATTAATATTCTTTATATTAAAGGAATAAGAATTTAATAATGAATCTAAAAAACTTTAATAAAAATCAAATTTGGATTGCAACCTTATTTTTGTTTTCGCTGAATTGGAATTCACTTGCGCAGCTTACTAATGAAAGCTTGACTTTTGAGGGCGAAAACAGAAGTTATTTATTTTATCAACCCAATAATTACGATGGCAATGCTCAAATACCATTAGTGCTTAATTTTCATGGTGGTAGTGACACTCATAATGAGCAACTCGCTTTATCAGATATGAGAGGTCTAGCAGATAATGAGCAGTTTTTCATTGCCTACCCTCAAGCTTTACCTGATCCTAGTGATGGTAATTCTGCAAACTGGATTCACAAAGGTGATACTGGTGTTGATGATGTCTTTTTTATAGAAGCATTAATTAATGATTTATCAGCAAATTATAATATTGATACCTCTAGAATTTACGCATGCGGTTATTCATTAGGTGGTGAATTCTGTTATGAGCTAGCCTGTAGATTGAGTAATAAAATTACAGCTATTGGTGTAGTATCAAGAACAATGAGCACAGGCAGTCTTCAACAATGCAACCCCTCTCACCCTACAGCACTCATAAGTATTTTAGGGACAAACGATTACACAGCCCCATACGAGGGCATCACTTGGAATGGTGTAGCGTATTATTTATCTGCTGAAAATTCACACAACTATTGGATAAATTATAATGGTATTAATACTTCAGCCACAATAGAATCCTTACCCAATATTAATTCCCAAGATGGGAGTACTGTAGAATCTTATCTCTGGGAATCTAACGATGGTTGTATTGCTGTAAAACACCTTAAAGTTATTGGTGGAGATCACGACTGGCCTGGGGTAACAGGTAATATGGATATTGATACCGATAGTGAATTATGGAGTTTCATGTCGCAATTTAATAGTAATGGTGCCATTAGTTGTCAAACTGCTAATATTGGTGAGTTAAATCATTTATCCTTGAATGTTTATCCTAATCCATTTGATAATGAATTATTTTTCGAATCTGATGAATCAAAAAACATTAAAATTTACAATGCACATGGGCAAATTTTGCTTAAGCACGATAATTATAATTCTAGAAAATTGAAATTACCACTCTTATCAGAAGGGATTTATTTTTTAAGTATTAATGGCAAAATAAAGCGTATAATTAAAAATTAATTTAAATTTGGCTTTCTTAAAATCTACAATTATGAAAAAATTATTTTATTTATGTTTATTGGTTTTAACCTTTTCATGTGATTCTGATGATGGAGACGCTACTATCGACACCTCTCAAATTGTTGGTGAATGGACCCTAGATACTATTGATATCTCCAGAGTAACTCTTGACGGTGTAGATATGACTGAATTATATCTAAGTGAAATGGATGACGAAGAAATGGATGACAGTTTCGATGAACTAGAAGAAAGTACTTTTAATTTCAAAAATGATAACACAGTTTCTATTACAGGAAGTGAAAGTGATATTGTTACTTATAACGTTAATGGCAGTAAACTAACTATTGACGAATTGACTTTTGATATTATTAGTTTAGATAGCAATAAAATGGTTCTTGAAATGGATTTCATGTCCATGATGGATGATGCATTTGATGACATTGATGATGATTCTGACGATATATTTAATGATTTGGGAGCTATGGAAATAATTACAGAGTGGCATTTTTCCAAAAACTAAACGCAATAAATTTCTTTTTAAAAAGCTTCCTTTTTTAGTAGGAAGCTTTTTTTTTGATCAGCTACTAACGACATCTGATCATCTTAATTTTAGAATTATGCGCTATATTTGCATTCAAAATTAGGACTACTTTTAGAGCATTGAATCCTTACAAAACTTTCCATTTACTTATTTTTTGGCTTTTACTTTTTATTAGTGTAAACGCACAGAATCCTCATCATTTTAATATTAGTGAGCTTTATAATTTTAACGTAAATACGATATATACAATTCATCAAGCAGAAAATAATTATGTATGGATTGGATCTGATCAAGGGTTATATCGTTATTCTGGTACGGATTTTAGAGCTTACTCAAACCCCAATTATCAAACGGAATACAGTTATGTCAAAGAGGACAGCGAAGGCAGAATATGGTGTGCTAATTTTAGCGGTCAAATTTTTTACGTAGCCAAAAATCAAAAACTAACACTTTTTAAGGATTTTAGTAAAAGCTCAGCAGATGGACTTATTTCTTTTAGTTTAGATAGATTTCCAGAAATCTATGTTGCTACTGATAGGGGTTATGAAGTTATTAACTTCTATTCTTCAAAGAAATCATCCAACATAAAAGATAAATTTTATTTTAATCAAGATTTAAAAAGAGAGGGTTACAGGTTTTTAGAGAAGCCTTTTCAAATTTATTTCTTAAATGACAAATTAAATTTATCGACTAGAGAAAAAGTTATTGAATTTGACGAAAATACTTCTAAAATTATAACACCTTTTGATAAGAGCATTTTAAGAGCTCCATTTGTTACTATTCATAAAGATCAATCAGCAACACTGATTTATAATACAGATTCTAATACCATTGTAAAACGATGGGGTGATAAAAGACTTAACAAATATATTTTAAATGATATTCCTGTAGTAAATGAAAGTGCTATTTATTATGATGAGGACAACCAAACCTTTTGGCTAGGAACCATAGAAGGCATATATATATTCGATAAAAATTTTAGACTTGTTGATCATTTTTTAGAAGACTTCAATATTAGTTATATTATTAAAGATCATGAAAATAATCATTGGGCAGGTACTTTAAATAAAGGAATTATTGTAATTCCAAATCTAAAAATTAAGATATTTAGTCGGCAACTTAAAAACAAAGGCATAGAAGATATTTCGGTTTATAAGAATGAGTTATATATTTTGACTGATGATTCTTATTTATTTAAATACACTCCTCTAAACAAGAAAATGGAATTATTATCTCCTGTAGAATCAAGAGCGATAAAATTAATTTTTAACCCTTTTTTAAATGTTTTTCACCTGGGTAATAGCAAATCTGTTTTTGACCTTAATAGCCAAAGTTCCAAATTCAATAAATTAGATAACATTAAGTCTTTAGCAAAAATAAATGATTCCAGTTGTATAATTAATTCTTCTTATTCTTCAGTTTTAAAAAATTTTAGCTCTTATAAAACAAAGCTGATAAGAAAAAAGAGAAGTTTTGGAACTTGTGTGATTGATGAAAACAAATTCTACATAGCTCATAGCGATGGATTATACAAATACAATAAAAATAAAGCACAAAAATTAGTATTTAAGAAAGGGCCTTTGCTAGTTAACTATGCAATGCTAAAACACCCTGTTAAAGAAAGTACCATATGGGCTTTTGATAATAAAGGCAAGCTTTTTATCATCAACGATGAAGAAATTAAATTGATACACAGTTTTAATACAACTGTAAACGATGTCAAATACTTCAATAATTATTTATTCATTGCAACTAAAGATGGTATTTACAAATATGATACAATTAAAGAAACTCATAGTTTAATAAACCATACAGACGGACTACCTGACAATAATGTGAGTGCTATTGAAATTATTGATAATACAATTTTTGGAGCAACTAATAAAGGTTTAGTTCAATTCAACTCAGATTACGATTATATAAATACAGTTAAACCTGAGGTAAATGTTAGACGTGTATTAGTTAATAAAAAAGTTCAGAGAATAAATAGTGTGTACAACCTTAATTATGATGAGAACAACATAAACATTAGATTAAATACGTATTGTTTAAGAAGTCAAAGATCTTATAAGTTTCTATACAGATTTGAAGGAAGAGATTCAACCTGGCGTTTCACAAAAAATAATAAAATAGATTTTTATGCCCTGCAACCTGGGCAATATAACTTAGAAATTTTAGCTGTAAATGAAGATAATGTAAAAACGGACCAAGCACAATTAATACAATTTAACATTGATAAACCATATACTCAAAAGTGGTGGTTTTACTTGCTGTTTTTTATAGGGGCCACTACATGGATTATTCTATTTTTCTCTCAAATCATAAAAAAGAAAAACATTGAGAAACAACTCATTTACTCCTCAATAACATCACTCAAAGCGCAAATGAATCCCCATTTTTTATTTAATGCTATTAATACCATCCAATATTATATTTTGAAATCTAACAAAGAAAAAGCATATGACTATTTAACAAAACTTTCATTTTTAATTAGAGAAAACTTAGACATGAGTGAAAAAGCTTTTGTGAGTCTAAGTAATGAAATTGAACTTAGTAGCACTTATTTGGAATTAGAAAAAATCCGCTTTAAAGACGATTTTAAATATGAAATAGTCATTGATAAAGACACCAACCCCAATGAGATTAAAATTCCTTCCATGGTTATTCAACCTTTCATTGAAAACGCTATTAAACATGGCTTAATGCATAAAGAGGGAAATAAATCATTAAAAATCGAGTTCAAAAAAAGGGCTTATTTAGAATGCAAAATAACTGATAATGGTATTGGAAGAGAGGCAGCAAAATTAATTAATGAAAATAAGTCTTTTCATGGGCACGAATCCTTTTCAACAAAAACTATAAAAAAACGATTTGAACTCTTAAAAGCATACTATAATCTTAAATTAGGTTTTTGGTATGAAGACTTAGAATCAGGTGGAACTGTTGTAAAAATTAATATCCCAATAGAATCTTAATTAATGATCCTTAAAACCATAATAATTGACGACGAAGTAAAAGCTATTGAAACGCTTCAAATACTTTTAAATGAATATTGTGATGGTATTGATATAATTGGAACTGCAACATCAACTGATGAAGGTTTAAAACTCATTAATAATTCAGATCCCGATTTAGTTTTTCTTGATATTGAAATGCCCAAAAAAACAGGTTTTGAATTGATTAACAATCTTGGTGTTTTTCATTTTTCACTTG
>JBELHJ010000091.1:0-5666 GCA_042091495.1 Bacteroidota bacterium | reverse complement strand
CCGCATTAAATTGAATGCGCTATTACCGGCTGGAATGTATATGCTTAATCTTGAAATTAATAAAAAAGTGCACTGTTTTAAATTACTTATCACAGCGCACTAATTAAATTATAACAGATTGGAATTAATCAATCCAACCTCCAATATTTTCCCTAAGCTCGGCGCCGTATCCTTTAACTTTGGCTTTTAAAGCTTCTGAGCTATTACCAACTACCAGTACACGATCCAAACTAAAAATAGTCATGAATTGTTTAGCATAGTCACTGGATTCAAAGTTATTAAGGTGGTGCACAAAATCTGCGGAATCCAAATACTTTTCTACCAAGTTAACGTGCTTGCCGTCTGCAGAAATAAAATAGCCAAAATCGTAAGTATTAGGTTCTGTAGCTCTTACAAACTTTGTAAATGATTCCATAAATGCTTTGACATCGTCTTTGGAATAACCCTTATTGACTTTTAAGTCGGCCAAACCAATCACCTTAGTCGAGGCATTATTAACCCCTTCGAATGCTGTCACTTCTTTTTGAAACGCAGAAGGATCCATATAACGCCATACTTTAGCTATTTTATCACCTTCCCACAGGCTTACACAATGAAACGGAATGGTAGTTGCGGCCCCTGTAAAATTTCCTTTAGCAGACCACATGGACCAAAACATGGTATATACTTTACCCTCGGCATTTGTATAAGTTTTAATGTTATCTGTAGTCAATGAAATATCACTAAATAAAACATGGGCCATCTTATCGGCCTCAATTAAACCTTGTCCACCTCCTGGATTAGCTACAGTTTTTCCATCTGTTTGATTGTTAGAAAACTGATCGTAAAGTTCTAAGTCTTCAGCAAATAAAACTTCTGCCACACTGGAGTCGTTATTCATGTAGGCTTCTAAGTGACTTTTTACTTGTAAGGATTTAGCGTCCATAGACACTATGTTTTCTCCTGTATTGGAGCACCCTAATGCAAATAGGGCTAAAATGGTTACTGTTATTAAATTTTTCATGTTATAAAAGGTTAGTATTTAATGATTTTAGTTGTGTTTTTTATTCTTCTTGACTCCATTTTCTTACCCCTGTAATTTTACCGTCTCTAATGTAATGACGCTCGTAAAAGCGGTAAGTTTCTATAGTGCCATCTTTCTTATAACGTTTTTCTGTAAAGGGAAACATGACTACTGTTAGCGTTTTATCATAGGAAGGGATAACGGGCATCACATCATAAACCACTCGGGTAATAGAATCGTAAGGCGCATGCATGGCTTGAATTAAACTTTTACCGGTTTCTAAATCCATGACTATTTTATCTAGGCCCTTTTCGGGATAGAAAAAAATAGAGTCTGTAAAATGTTCTGTAGAAATAAAATCCAAGTCTTTTCTGATAAAGGCATCCGAAAAATCGATAGCCAATTGCCCAACGGCATCACTGGCAAACGTGTACGTGGCTCCGGCATTGGGACCAGTAAGAACTTGTCCGCCGCTACTAACAATAGTTTCTGTTTTTGTTTTTGTTAAACATCCAATACATATAATTGAAATGAATGACATTACATAAATTACTTTCATAATATTTATAGGTTACTAATTGTCAGTAATTTATAAATAAGAGACCGCATATCAAAATACTGTATAATTAATCTTGTTGAAAATTTTATGGCTGCAGGGTCATACTATTTTTTAGCGTATTTATAACGCTTTAGTTTTGAAAACACAAAATCATTCTGACCAGCTTCATTGTGCCAGTTTGTGCAATTGGTATTTGCAGTTTTCACCTTTTCGAGGGCTTCCGTCCTTGGGAGTCCGAAAGGATTAAAAAACCCGGTTTGTTCCTTTCCAGTTTGATCTGGTTGACTACCCTGCCATTGCTCCATGTAGCCGCAATTATGCCAGCCTAACATGAATGGTAGATTAGAAATACCTCTCAGGTAGGTGTAATACGCTTCGCCAACTTCATCAAAATTAGCAACTGGAATTCCTTTAGCTTTTCGCATTTCAGGAACGGTGTAGCTGTAAGAGTGATCTCCATTAAGAATGGGCTTATTTGAAAGGGTGTGTAATTTTTTTAGTTTATTTAAATGTTGTGGATTAAAAAAATCATAGTCTTGAATTAATAATACATCAACATAGTTACCCACAACTTGATATACCCAATCAGGGTGCCCTTTACCATGGCAACTTATTTTATCTCCCAAAATGAGATGATTGGAATCAAATTTACGTATGGCGTTGCGATTCACTTCATGCCAGGCACTTACAATGTACTTTAACATGGCTGTTTGGTCTTTTTGCCACTGCGCTTTATCTGATGGTATTTCCCAAAATGAAACGGTTTGGAATGCTTCCCAAGAATTGATGGCCAAATTATAATTTTTAGCCGCGGCTTCCGCCGAAGAATAATGTTGTTTTAATACAGAAATCCAAAGCTGCTTGCCTTTAGAATTACCATCTTGGTTAATAATATCTGTAATCCAGGGATGAAAAAGCAACCCCCCTTTATGCCCTTCGTATTTAATTTTTCTATTGTATTCTTCGAAGGAATAACTTGGTAAATCATCATAGGTATAGCCAATTAAGTATTTACTATTGGCATGTTTAGAACAGTACGCTCTAGCCACATTTTCGGCCTGTATTTTAAAGGCCTCACTAAATACATCGGGAAATTTAGATTGAGACCGCTTTACTCTGCCAGCATGGATTTCACCCATTTTAATTTTTCCCAAAAAATAAATTCCCAGTTCGTTAAAATAGGTGTCGGGTAAATACATGGGGCGGTGAAACGCAATGGTATTAAAACCATAATTTTCGTGATCTTTAACAATTTGACGCATCCAGTTTTTAATTTCGGATTGTGCTCTAAAATTTATGCTGTTATTACGGATAATATCTTCACCAAATTGTTCCGCCCAAAAGGCTTTGTTATAATCTGCAAATCTTATTCTATGATTGATATGGTTCATACCAGTAGATATGAATTTTTCTCCATCTGCATCTACAAACCACCAAACACCATTTACCTGTTCTAAATGAATGTATGACCTAGAGCCCACAATTTGGTTTTGGGCGAAAGTTGAAAGTGTTATTAAGAAAATTAACAAGTATCGCATAGAAATAATTAGTAGTGTTTAATCAAAATTTTGTGTTTGATTAACCGCAGCATATTGTGCATTAAGGAGGACTCCATTTTCATTAAGGAGCATGGCTAGAATAGCAGTTTTTGACGGTTGTAAAACCCCATAAGCATCTAGAGCAACGTTATAATAATGTTTATGCTCACCAATAGTTGATGGGGTTGGGTCGCCTAGTATATTAGTAGCTGCATAACGTAAAACATCATTGTGTTCAAAATTTGAAATTATTGGTTCCCCTCCATAATGTGGGGTGTAGTTTTCTTGATTATTAAGAATTTGATTTTCCAATACTAAAACAACTAATTTAAGATTGGTTTTGTTTTCTAAAAACCCCGATGTTACCTTAATCTGTAATTGTGCTCCAGTTAAGGTAGATGCTATAGCCAAACCTAAATTTGTAGTGCCCTGTGCTGCATTTAAAGCCTGATCAACATTGTTAGCCTGGGGGAAAGTCCAAACGTATGACCTATTAATATAAGATGTAGGCCAGCCAGTAATATTAAATGCTTCTTCTAGCTGTGTTGCAAAGACATTGGTCATGGGGTCACCATTGTGAACCTCAACACGAAAAACTTTATTGGATTGAGCTGCTACAAGTTCATATGCATAGGCTGTATTTGGGCAATAAGGACACCATGTTCCTGTGAAATTATCTATGACTGCTTTTTTTGTAAACTGCTGTGGTAGATTGGCAATTTTTAAAACGTTGATTTGGTTTTGCATTTCGGCAACAATTTCATCAACCTCTGCTTTGGAATAGGTGTAATTCTTGGTAGCAACATCTTGTGCATCTGAAGGGTCTGCAACTTCTTTTATTTGCTTACCTCCCATTTTTAAATCCCCATCAATAACAACTTCTTGTGCATGCATTCCATAGAAAAAAATGGTGAAAGTAATAGTAATTAAAATACGTATCATGTGATTTTATTTAGAAGTAACTCTTTGGAGATTTGAAGGAAAATTATTGGGTTTTGTAAAATATAATTTAAACAAAAAGTAATCTGACTTATAAGATACAAAAAAACAACTAAGAACTAAGGCGAAATAAACTGTAAAATTAATACTAACAGTACTTAAAATCACTTAACAGAATTATTAATTGATCCTAACAGATTCCGTTTGCACATTATATTGAAAAACTCATGCGTATTTTTAAAGCTGAGAAGCTAAATCAATAACCTTTAATGAAGAATCATCCGAACTAATGACTGAGAAATCACTTCTATATATAATGCCACCAATTGTGGTAGTCAATTCATAATCCCCATAATAACCATGCATAGTTATTTCCCCTTTAGCGTCCGTAGTAAGTTTTAAGTTTGTACTAAAAAACCCATCCATTAACTCCATCCATTTCTGCCCAGTTACTTTTGGTGTTCCATCGTAGTTAAAAAGCGGATAGTCTAATGGTTTTCTAGTGTTCATATCAGCAAAAGTCCAATGCCAAAACCCATCAACATTTGGATGACTAAAATACATGACCATCATGTATTCTGTAATTAACTTTCGTTCTTCATCTGAATATATATATGTTTTTTTATTATCTCTTACCTCAAATTCTGTTGCATGGTAGGGAAGATTAAATGATTCAAATGAACGCAATCGATTGTAGATAGTATCTGGAGTTATAAGCCCATTTTTAATGCGCGATTGAAAGCCAATTCCTTCAATTGGCGCACCCTGAGCAATTTGATCCTCTAAAATTTCCTTATAGATGGAAAGCCTGCCAACGGCCTTATAGCCCTTTAACTTAGTTTTATGGTCTCGTGGTGTTGTTATTGAAATAATACGGTAGTCATTTTGAAATAATTTCACATGCTTCTTTCCGCTTGCTCGACGTATGCTGTCTGCCAACTTAAACCAATACACGTGGGTGTTATAATTAGGTAATAAATTGTTAACATCGTTGTTGGCAATAGGTTCGTTACTCACGTCCCAACTGTCGACATCCCATTTCGGAATAGCATGTGTAAAATGAATACTCAACGACTTTATAAGTTTATCAGCTTTTTCTTTATCTGTCAGTGTAGAATCAGCTAAAACAGCCCTGTCTTCAGGGCGCATAAACCTTTCGCCTTCCCAAGCAATGGTGTGCCCGCGCACAAAGTAGCCATTATCTTTTAACCAAGGAAATATCTTTTCGGCAACTTTCTCGTGTACATTCCCTCGGTGTTTCGGTTTTAATCCCAAACCAAAACCAGCACCGTTAAAGTACTTTAAAAATACCTCCTTATACTTCTTTGAATACGGAGAAGTCTCAAAACTAGTGTTAATAACGGCACCCCATTTAAATTCATGCTTCTTAAGCTGTATTCTTACCTCTGCATTTTTTACTTGCTTATTATTAGGCAGCATTAGTTTTAGAGTAGCATTGCCTTTTCGATGCTGTTCAATTCGCTGTATTGCCTCTTTTTTAACGCCTTCATATTTTCCCCAATCTTGCAAATCTTGAGCATTGGCTTTGGCAAGAAAAAATGCTAAAAAAATAGTAATTAAAATACGTACCATTTGATTTTATTTAAAAGCGACTAATTGGAGATTT